>CAILVI010000249.1 GCA_903837595.1 uncultured Thiodictyon sp. | reverse complement strand
CGGGCCGATGCGGCGAAACACCGGCCCCGCGGTCAGTGCGGCCAGGTCGATCCAGTCGCGGTAGGCACTGACCGGGCACAGCCGGGAGAGGGCCGGGGCCTTGAATTCCGCCCCCAGCCCGTCGTGTTCGGTCTTGGTCCGATGCAGATACAGCGTCATGCCCTCCCCGGGGGTGACCACGATGTCCTCCACGCGCAGCCGGCTCAACTCATCGCTGCGGAAGGCCCGCCAGAATCCGATCAGGATGAGCGCCCGATCGCGGGTCGCTCGCAGGAGGCCCACGCTGTCGGCGTCGGTGGTGGCGCGGATGATGGCCGCGACGAGGGTGGCGTCGATCTGCGCCAGTTCGGCGATTGGCAAGGGGAGGGCGCGGCGCTCGCGGGCGGGGTGGAGCGTGCCGATGCCTTTCAGGACCTGGCGGACCAGGGGCGCCTTGGTGGGGTCGGGAAAGCCCTGGTCGCGGTGCCATTGCGCGAGCGCTGCCAGGCGTAGCTTTAGCGTGTTCAGCGACAGGGTCGACGCGTACGCCGCCAGATAGCGGGCCACCGCATCGGTCGTGGCCGGCAGGAACCCGCCCCAGGCCTCCTCGTAATGGCGTACGGCTGACGCGTAACTGCGGCGCGTGTTATCGCGCGTGGCGGCGGCGAGGTAGTGCTCAAGCTCGGGCATGGGTGGTGGGCGGCCTGCGGGTGTTGCCGGGGTGGGCGCTTTTTGTACCGGAACCGGGCCGTTTGGGGGGAACGTGTCCCTGGACGGGATAACGGCGGATTATCGCATGTGGATATCGGCCAAGAGAAGCGGTCATAACTGTGTTGTGAGAGGATGTAATATTGCAGTATGTGGCACAGTACGTTATTCAGGCAGACCCCATGGCACGCGCCGGTATTTCAAAGTATCTCGTTCAGAAAGCCCGTGATGCGTTGGTTTCCCGCGGGGAGAACCCCTCCATTGATGCGGTCCGCGTGGAACTGGGCAACACCGGCTCCAAGAGTACGATCCATCGCTACCTCCAAGAGCTTGCACAGTCAGAAGGGACGCGGCTCGACGATGAGCAACTGTTGAGTGCGACCCTCGGGACGGCGGTCGCGGGACTGGCCCGTCAGTTGCGCGAGGAGGCCCGCGCCGCCGTGGCGGCGGCCGAGGCGCGTCACGCGGCAGAGGCGGGCGCGCAGCGTGTCGAGCTCGCCCGGTTGGAGCAGGCACTGGGGGAGGTGCAGGTGCAGGCCGGGCAGCTTGGCGAGGTCCTCACCGGTGAACGGGACGCCCACGCGGCGACCCGCGAGGCGTTACAGCAAGAGCGTATCCGCACGGCGGCCATCGGTAACGAGAACGCGGCCCTCACGGTACGACTGGCCGAACATGGCCGGCACATCGATTCCCTGGAAGAAAAACATCGGCACGCGCGTGACGCCTTGGAGCATTACCGGCGGTCGGTCAAGGATCAGCGTGATCAGGACCAGCGCCGCCACGAGACGCAGGTGCAGCAACTCCAGGCCGAACTGCGCCAGCTCGCCCAGACCCTGGTCGTCAAACAGGACGAGGTGACCCGCAACGGCCAGGATTGCGCCCGGCTGTCCGCCGAGTTGGCCGAGGCCCGTCGCGAACTGCGTGAGGCCCAGCAGAATGTTCGAGATGTCCAGCGCGCCAGGGATGACTTGGTCGCTGTCCAGGCGCGACTGGCGGCCGACAACGCGACCTTGACTGAGCAACTGGCCGTCGCCGAAGGCACACGCCAGACGCTGGTCGCCGAGGAGCGCGGGCTACGGCAAGCGTTGGCCGAACAGGACCTACGCGTGCAGCGCCTGCAGGTGCGGCTCGAGGTTCAGGCGTCACTCTAGGGGTTGTAAGCCCAAACCCCAGAAAATTCCGTCAACCTAAATCGAGCCCTGCCACGATCGCATCCAGGTCGAGAATCCGCCCGGCACCGCGAAACGT
>CAILVI010000248.1 GCA_903837595.1 uncultured Thiodictyon sp. | reverse complement strand
TGACATAACGAGCCCCACCGTTATGTCACGCCCTTTCAGGGCTGGGCCGAATAAACAACGCTAACCCAGGGCGTTGCCCTGGGCTGGTATGTCGCGCCCCTTTGGGGCTTGAGCGGGCGCAAGATTAGGCGGAATAAGGTAGTAGGTGTCCTTGGAGATCTCCAGCGTGCCCAGGTCGATCCGGGCGAGCAGCGAAGCCGGCAGGTAGTGCCGCAGGAAGTCCTGGGCGATCTCGCGGCGGCCGAAGCTTTCGCGAAAGAAGGCGTCGTGGGGTGTTGCGATGTCGTCCATGGCGTCAGAGGCTAGTGGCTTTCGGCGTTGGAGGCAAGCGGACCTGACTGAGCACGCACTGAATGCAGTGGGCATCGACCTGATCTGGAGGCGGGATCCAACGTGGATATCGGCGTCGGGGTTTGTCCCGAGGCCCCCGAGTATGTCCGCGATGCCTTCCTGAAACCGCAAGAACTGCGGGGTACGGTGCCGCGCGGTTCGGATGGCCCTCGTTTGGCGACTATACTCCGCGCTGGCTCCCGGGTGTCGTGGTCGCTGGCGTGTCGTCCGCTCACTCTCCCTATCACGACCGGTCCGCCGGTCAGGACAGATTCATGGCCCTCAAGGCAACCGTGTTCAAGGCCCAGGTGCAGATCAGTGATATGGACCGTCACTACTATGAGAGCCACAGTCTCACCATCGCCCGTCACCCCTCCGAGACCGATGACCGGATGATGGTCCGGCTGTTCGCCTTCTGTCTCTATGCGGACCCGCGCCTCACCTTCACCAAGGGGGTGAGTGCGGACGACGAGCCGGATCTCTGGCAGCACAGCCTGAGCGGGGAGATCGAGCGCTGGATCGAGCTCGGCCAGCCCGACGAGCGGCGCATCCGCAAGGCGTGCGGGCGCGCCCGGGAGGTCGTCGTCATCAACTATGGCGGGCGGGCGTCCGATCTGTGGTGGGAACAGAACGGGGAGGGGCTGCGGCGTCTGCGCAATCTCAGGGTCTGGGCGCTCACCACTGCGGAGGTCCGTGCCCTGGCCGATCTGGCCGAGCGCTCCATGGAGCTGCAATGCACCATCGATGGCGGCCAGGTCTGGTTTGGTACCGACCAGGTCACCGTCGACGTCACCCCGATTGACCGCCTGGCCTGAAGTGACCCCGTAGGAGCGGCCCCCGGCCGCGACGAATCGACCCGAGCACCCGCGGTCAGCGCTCCCCCAGCCCCGCAAGCCGGCTGGCCGCCGCCGCATCGCCGGCCGCGGCGGCCTTGCGCAGCCAATCAATGGCGTCGCGGTAGACGGGGCCGACGTTGGTCTCGCCCAGGAGCAACTCACCGTAACGGCGTTGTGCGTGAGGGATGCCCGCCTGCGCGGCGCGCTCGTACCACACCATCGCGCTGTCCGGTTTGGGCTCGGCGAAGCAGGGGGACGGTTGCGGGTCGACTGAGTCATACCGTCGCGCCAAGCCGTCCGCGAAGGCCGCGTCGCGGCTCGCGGCCTCAATGAAGAGCCGGATGGCGGCCTCGCAGTCGCCTGCCTGGTCGGCCTGCGCGGCGCGTTGGAACAGGTCTGCCGGGGCGAGCTGCTGCCGCTTGAGGTCATCGGCGAGCGCCTTGCCAGTGGCAGGCATCTGGTCGGGTGGCGGTGAGTTGGGTAGCGTCGGCTGGATGGGCTTCTGTGTTGTGTACCACCAGGTCAGGGCAATGAGGCAGATGACGCACAAGGCCAACACCATCCAACGCGCGCCGGTCCAGTGGTGGGCGGGCTTCCGGTGTGGCATTGCCGTGTTGGTCGTCAATGTGGCCCGGGCGGCGGTCGCCGGGGCCACATCTTTGGACCCTGGAAGTCGTTGCTGCACCGGGTCGCGGTCGGGCGGCCTCGGGGCGCCTGGCGCCGGTTCGGGCGCGGCCTTCGGTGCAGCGTCTGCGACTGGCTCCGGCGCAACCGCTGGTGCCGGCTCCAGGCCGCGGACCCTCAGCGTCCCGACGTCCGAGAAATCGCGCCGCCGCAGATGCATGCGCAGCGGCTCGCGGGCGGCACCTAGAATCCCCGCGGTGAGTGCCGCACCCGTCCCGAACCGACTCGCCGCGTCGTCGCCGTCCAGGCGGGGACACGGAAACCAACTGGCGGTCGCGTCCCACAGTCCGTGCATCGTGAGATAGTGCTCATCGGCGAGTCGCTGGACCGCCACCAGGACCTCGGGGCCGACCTCTGGCAGACCGCGGACGTACAGGGTCCCCCGGTCCGCCGCCGTGGTCTCGAATTCAATCTGTAATGGCATGGTGGGCGCGCGTCACGGGTGCCACCAGCAGATCGCAACCCGGGCAAGCGCTGGGGTGCGTGCCCGGACGGCGTTGCGGGGTTGGGGTCGGTGCAGTCATGGCGTCAGCGGGCCTCCGTCTGCTCCTCGCCATGGGAGCGCAAAGACTCGTAGAGCTGTGCCGGCCCGAGCAGGATGTCCCTGAGTCCGGTGCGCACCCGTTCGGAGTCGAGCGCCTGCTTGCTCATGGTTCCGTGAGCGGCGAAGGCGTCGATGATCGCGTTCATCAGGGCGGTGCTGAGATCCGGCGAGGTCGCGAACTGCTCCTTGGTGTTGTTCCTGGCCTGTTGGATCAGGGTCTCGGACTCCAGGAGCTTGCCCTTCAAGACGTTATTCACATAGACCAGCTTGTCGTCGTCGGTCAGTGCGCCCTCGAAGAGGTCATTGACCGCGGCGATGATCTCGGCCAGGCGCGCCCGCTCCTGCTCCCGCACCTCCCCGCTGCCGGGGTCCGTCATCGGCGTGAGCCGTTCGCCGCCAGTGAGCGGCAGGTGCCGCCGGCCTTGCGCGTGGAGCCCATGGTGGGTGAGCTTGAGCTTCGACAAATCCACCCCTTCGCGCGCCCGTCCGAAATCCAAGAGCGGCAGCAGGCGCTTATAGAAGATCGCCCGCTTCTCGATGGCGGTGTTGCCGTAGTCGAAGATTTGGGAGAGGAAGGCATAGACACGCAGAAAGACCCCCAGATTGCGCTTGAACAGGATCAGCGCGTTCATCGCGTCCTGGGCCGCCTGTCCCGCGGCGGCATCCGTCCTGGCCCGGGCGGCGTCCAACGCCAGCAGTTGCGCCTTGAAGCGCTTGAGCAGTCGGTCCGCCACCGGCTCCAGTGCGGCGGACAGTTGCGCCTGGGTCGCCCTGGGGTTCAGTTCCACGGTCACCACGCGCTCGACCTCGAAGTCATCGTAATAGCCGGCGGCATCCAGCCGGGCGCGCAGGTCGTAGACCAGATTGGGGTCGGTCACGCCCGCGAGTGTCGCGGTTTCATAATAGGGCTTGAAGGCCGCAAGGATGTCGTCCGGTTCGTTGACGAAATCGAGGATGTAGGTCGTGTCCTTGCCCGGGTGCGCCCGGTTGAGGCGTGAGAGGGTCTGCACCGCCTGGATGCCGGCCAGGCGCTTGTCCACATACATGCCGCACAGCAGCGGCTGGTCGAAGCCGGTCTGGAACTTGTTGGCCACCAGCAGCAGGTGATACTCGTCGGTGGCGAAGGCCTCGCGCAGATCCCGCCCCCGCAGCGCCGGGTTCAGGGTCAGGCTGCGCTCGGTGAAGGGGTCGGGTCCGGACTCCGGGTCCGACACCTCGCCGGAGAAGGCGACCAGTGCGCCGATCGCATAGTCCTGGTCGCGGATGTACTTGGTCGTCGCGCGCTGCCAGCGCACCGCCTCCACCCGGCTGCCGACCACTACCATCGCCTTGGCCTGGCCGGCAATGAGCGGGGCGACGGTCTCCCGGAAATGCTCCACCACCACCGCCACCTTCTGCGCGATGTTATAGGGATGCAGCCGCACCCAGCGGAGCACTCCCTTCAGCGCCTCGTCGCGGACCACATCCTGCTCGCTCAATTCCTGCTCCCCGCCCGGACCGAGCATGGCGAGCCGGAAGGCGAGCTTGTAGGGCGTGTAGTTGCGCAGCACGTCGAGGATGAAGCCCTCCTCGATCGCCTGACGCATCGAATAGACGTGGAAGGCGGCCGGCAGGTTGTCAGGTCCGGGCGGCCGCAGCGGCTCGGGTCGCCGGCCGAACAGCTCCAGCGTCTTGGCCTTGGGGGTGGCGGTGAAGGCGATATAGGTGATGCCGGACTCCTTGGCGCCTGAACCCGATCCGGCGCGGGCCGTCATCTGGGCCGCCAGCAGGTCCTCGGTGCCGACCTCCCCGCCGTCCGCCAGTTCCGCCAGCTCCTGCGCGGACAAGACCTCCCGCAGCCTGGCCGCCGCCTCCCCGGTCTGGGAGCTGTGGGCCTCGTCGGCGATCACGGCGAAGCGCTTGCCCTGGGTCGCCGCCAGCTCCCGCACCGCCTGGATGGCGCGGGGGAAGGTCTGGATGGTGCAGACGACGATCTTCTTACCCCCCGCCAAGGCCCGCGCCAGCTCGCCGCTCTTGCTGCCGCTGTCCCGGGTGATGACCGCCACCACCCCCGCGGTGCGCTCGAAGTCGAAGATCGCCTCCGCAAGCTGGTCGTCCAGCACCGTGCGGTCGGAGACCACCAGCACCGTATCGAAGAGCTTGCGATCGTCCGCATCGTGCAGGTCCGCCAGAAAGTGCGCGGCCCAGGCGATGGAGTTGGTCTTGCCGGACCCGGCCGAGTGCTGGACCAGGTACAGGCCCCCTGGACCCTCCGCCAACACCGATGCCAGAAGCTTGCGGGTCGCGTCGAGCTGATGGAAGCGCGGGAAGATGACGTTGCCGATCCGCTGCTTGCGGTCGCGCTGGGCGACCAGATAGCGGCCCAGGACCTCCAGCCAACTCTCGCGCTCCCAGACGGACTCCCACAGATAGGCGGTCCGGTGCCCGCTCGGGTTCGGCGGATTGCCGGCCCCGCCCGCATCGCCGCGGTCGAAGGGCAGGAAGCTGGTCCCCGGACCCTGGAGCCGGGTCGTCATGGCGACCCGCGAATTGCTGATCGCAAAGTGGACCAGGGCACCGCTCGGGAAGGCGAGCAGGGGTTCCGGGTGGCCCTGGCCCTTGGGATGGGGGTGCCGGTCGAAGCGGTACTGATCCACCGCGTCCTCCACGGACTGGGTGAAATCGGTCTTCAGTTCCGCGGTCGCAACCGGCAGGCCATTGAGAAAGAGCGTCAGGTCCAGGCTGCCCTCATGGTGCAGCGAGTAATGCACCTGGCGCACCACCCGCAGCCGGTTGCCGCGGTAACGCGCCTCCAGGGCCGGGTTCATGGCCAGCGCCGGCCTGAATTGGGCCAATTGCAACGGCTTGCGCAGGCCCAGCAGTTCCACCCCGTGCCGCAGCAGGTCCAGGGTACCGCGGTCATCGAGCTGCTTGCGGATGCGGTCCAGGAGGACGGCCTCGGTGGCCGCGCCGTGGGTCTTGGTTAACGACTCCCAGGCGGCCGGCTGGGTCTCCTCGATCCAGGCGATCAGGTCCGGCGGGAACAATGCGTGGGCACGGTCATAACGCTGTGCATCCCCTGGTTCGTAGAGCCAGCCGTGGGCCGCCAGGTGGGCGCAGACGTCGTCCTCGAAGGCGATTTCCTGGTGGGGGCTCATGGTTCGATGGATTGATCACGCGAGTTGAAAACTAAACCGAGACTCATTCCTGGCGACTCGGCGGAAAGGGCCGCCTCTATGTGGTCCATGTGAGCCTCGGCCGACTCCTCGACGAAGCGCTCCGCGGCCAGGTCCGCCCGCGTCTGCGCCAAGGCCGCTTCCAGCTCGCACTCGCGCAGATAGTGGTAGTGCGCCAGGTCCATGACCACGAACCGGCCCTCGCCCCGGGCTCTGATGAGCGCCTCAGGCTGATCGGCCAGGGCCGTCTCGATCGCGGCAATGCCTTGGGTCTTCAAATCCTCAGCACTGATGCTGATCATGATCGCCTCTTGGGCTCAGAAATCATCGTGCGTTTCATCATGCGGAAAAAGATACGAAACAGCAAGGTGGCCGAGGTGCGCCGCTCTGCCGCCTACTTGGTCAATCCGCGTACGTCGATCTTGCCGGTACCGGCTGCGGACGCAGCTCGGTTTGGCCTCAATCATCGTTGCGGTCACGATGGTTCCTGTAGGGTGCGGTGAGGAACGAACCGCACCATCCGCCCGCGGTGCGGTTCGTTCCTCACCGCACCCTACCGCCCTGGGGCGCTCATCCAGCTGCCCTGGCGCCATCATTTCAGCACGACCTGCACAACCACTGGGGAGAGCAACCGCTGAAGGTCCTTCGGATCGATGCCGACCAGATAGCCGCGACGGCCGCCGTTGATATAGATCAGCGGTAAGGCCAGGATCGTCTTTTCAATATAGACCGGCATGGCCTTCTTGGTTCCGAACGGACTGGTTCCGCCAACCAGGAAGCCGGTGTGCCGGTTTGCCGTATCCGGCTTGCATGGCTCGACCTTCTTACAGCCGATCTGCCGCGCCAGTTCCTTGGTCGATACCTTGCAATCGCCGTGCATCAGCACGATCAAGGGCCGCTCCGACTCGTCCTCCATGACCAGCGTCTTCACAACCTGATGTTCATCAACATCGAGTTCCCGAGCCGATACCGAGGTGCCGCCGTGCTCTTCGTAGGCATAGAGATGGCTGGAAAAGGCCACCTGGTGCTTGCGAAGGAATTTGGTCGCTGGGGTTTCGGGGCCGGTGTTCGTTTTCATCTCATCTCCGCCGACTATTGGGTCCATCCGCGTACGTCGATCTTGCCGGTGACGGCGGCGGAGATGAGGGCGGTGCGGCGTTCTTGGAGTAGGGCGATGGCCTGTTCGGCTTCGGCGGTTAGGGCGTCGAAATGGGCTGTTTCGCGGTCGAGGCATGCTGCGATGGCGATTTGCTCTTCCAACTTCGGAAGCGCAACCCAGAAATTGATTGCGTGGCTAATGTTAAACTGCTCTTGCGCCGCGCCGTATTGCACGATTTCGACTTGATAGCGAATCATGCGACTATTCATCGCATAGCAAAGCCAGCGCGAATCAAAATCTCCTTTCCTGATGAGCATCACGGATGCACAATTCCCGCCCTCACACTCTTTTGGAACCACAGCAGTTATTCCCGGAGCGCCCACTCTAACAGTCAATAAATCACCTTCATTAAGCAACGTCTTGCCGTTCTTCTGACTGTCAGCGTCGCTAATACGTCTCGCTGCCGCGAAATTGATCTTGCCCTCGGTAATGTCGCCTCCGTAGATGAAAGGGTAACCGTCCTCAGACACATATTCGCTAGGGTTCACAACGATTCCGACAGCGATGAAGGGAGAAATCACTCTTAGCCGCTTAAGCGACCAGTGCGCTGGCATTTCCCCCAACCACTCCACCCCGCAGTCCTTCATCGGTGCATCCGGGTTCAGGCCCTTGGTCACGGCGTGGGAGATGACCGCCTGGCGCTTCTCCTTCAGCAGTTCGATCAGGGTGCGCTGCTCGGCCGTCAGGGCGTCGATCTTGGCGGTTTCGCGGTCGAGGAAGATGGCAATGGTCACCCGCTCCTCGGCCGGAGGAATCACCACCGGAAGCTCCATGACATTCGTTGAAGAAATCGACGCAAGGTTCGTGCTTTGCTTCGATCGCGACATGAAATAGAACCGCGCATATCCGGAGCCGGTGATCAGGTTCAGCCATTGCGGTGAAATGCCAGTCGGCCGGATCGCAAAGACATGGTTCTGGTGAATGCACGGTGCGATTTCCCCTTGCCAGACATGCCCCCTGCCGAGCTTGTCGTAATCGCCGCCTTCATTCATCAATACGTCGCCCGGCCTCAGGCTATAGCGCGCAAGGTCATCGGCTGGTATCTCAATGGTTGCGATTTCGTTCAGGTCGAGATATCCGTCCTGTACGTTGGCGACGCGCAGGTAGGGTACTTCAATAGTCGATTTACCGGAGTTGTCCTTGCCTTTCGCGACGCCAGTCTGAACCGTTGCGACGAACTTCAGTCGAGTGACATCCCAATGCCCTGGCACCTCTCCCACCCACTCAACCCCAGAGCTCTTGTAGCTCGGATAGCGCGGGAAGCTCATGGCAGCCTCTGGCTCCCACGCTCCAGCGTGGGAGCAAGTACCGACGCTCCAGCGTCGCGCGCGAGTTCGGGCCGCTGGAGCGGCCAAGGCTGCATTCCCGCGCGGAGCGTGGGAACGAGAATAGAGCGCGGGTCGCGGCCGCTCATGCCGTCAATCCATCAATCATGGTCTTGATCCGATCCGTGACCCGCTTGAGGTCGGCGTCGATCGCGGACAGTGGCCGCGGCGGCTCGAAGACGTAGAAATGCCGGTTGAACGGGATCTCATAGCCGATCTTGGTCTTCGCATGGTCGATCCAGGCGTCCGGTGCATGGGGCAGGACCTCGCGCTTGAAGTACTCGGCCACGTCCTCGGCCAACGGAACGTTCTCGGTGTCGCGCAATTTGGGGTCGGGCTGCGGTTTGCCCTTGGCCTTGCCCTTCTGGCCGAGCACGGGCTGGCCGGACGCGTCGCGCAGTGGCCGCTCCACTGTGATGGTCCGGTAGCCGAAGACCTCGTTGCGGAAGATCCGCGAGATCGGCGTGACCCGGACCTTGCCGCCCTCGGGCGCGGGCGGGACGGGCGCGCCGGCCGGCAGGACCCGGCGCTCCAACTCCTTGCCGGCCGCATCGGTCAGGATGGCCAGCCGCGCCTCGGCGAAGTCGCCGAAGAGCCGGGTGACGGTGGCGATGTGCTCCTCGGACATCTCCTTGCGCTTGCTGCCCAGGCTCTTGCGCATCTTCTGCCAGAAGCCGCTCGCGTCGATGAGCTGGACCCGGCCCTTGCGGTGCTCGGGCTTGCGGTTGGAGAGTATCCAGACATAGGTGCTGATGCCGGTGTTGTAGAACATATCCGTGGGCAGGCCGACGATGGCCTCCACCAGGTCGTTCTCCAGGCAGTAGCGGCGGATCTCGCTCTCGCCGGAGCCGGCCCCGCCGGTGAAGAGCGGTGAGCCGTTGAGCACGATACCGATGCGGCTGCCGCCGTCCGCCGCGCTGCGCATCTTGGAGATCAGATGCAGCAGGAAGAGCAAGGAACCGTCCGAGACCCTGGGCAAGCCGGGGCCGAAGCGCCCGTTGTACCCCTTCTGCTCGTACTCCTTGCGCACCGCCGCCTCGATCTTCTTCCACTCCACGCCGAAGGGCGGATTGGACAGCATGTAGTCGAACAGCTTGCCCAGCAGCCCGTCGGCGGACAGGGTATTGCCGAAGATGATGTTGGAGACGGCCTGGCCCTTGATGAGCATGTCCGCCTTGCAGATGGCGTAGGACTCGGGGTTGAGTTCCTGGCCGAACATGGTGAGGCGCGCCTGGGGGTTCAGCTCCGCCAGATACTCACCGGCCACGCTCAACATGCCGCCGGTGCCGGCGGTGGGGTCGTAGATGGTACGCACGGTGCCGGGGCGGGCGAGCACGGCGTCGTCCTCGATGAAGAGCAGGTTGACCATCAGGCGGATGGCATCGCGCGGGGTGAAGTGCTCCCCGGCGGTCTCGTTGGAGATCTCGGCGAACTTGCGGATCAGTTCCTCGAAGACGAGTCCCATCTGGTGGTTGTCGACCGCCTCCGGGTGCAGGTCGATGGTCGCGAAGCGCTCGGCCACCTGGTAGAGCAGGCCGGACTTGGCCAGGCGCTCCACCTGGGTGTCGAAGTCGAAGCGCTCAAAGATATCGCGCACGTCGGGGGAGAACCCCTGAACATAGGTGTAGAGGTTGTCGCTGATGTGGTCCTGGTCACCCATCAGCCGCTTCATATCGAGCTGCGAGACGTTGTAGAAGCCGCACCCGGTGATGCGCAGCAGGAAGGGTGCGGGGTTCAGGCCCGCGGCACGCTTGGCGGCCAGCTCGGCGAGTGCGGCGGCCTTGGTTGCTTCCAGCACGCAGTCCAGGCGCCGCAAGACGGTGAAGGGCAGGATGATGCGGCCATAGTCGGACTGCTTGAAGTCCCCGCGCAGTAGATCCGCCACGGACCAGATGAAGGAGGACAGGACTTGCTGGTTCATGGGGCCGGCGTTCTCGTTTGAGCAGGAAGCGCTCCGCTTGGATGGTCTCCCGGGTCGTTTACATGCCCCTAGCTTGTTGCACAACACCGGTTGTAGTCAACATTGACCACGTATTGCTTTCCAGGTGGAGCCTTGTTGATCGGGTCAGCAGAGGTTGCGAAGACGTACTATATTTAAGAGGGCGCGGGGAAGGATCGCGCCGGCCAGCCCGTCGCGGGGGCCACCGGGTACCGGAAGATACCGGCCGCGGTGGTGACGAAGCCCTCCGGGGTCACCGCGCTGTCCGCCGGGGCGGGGCGCCAACCCGACGGGGCACCAGCGGGTTTCCGCGGGGAGGGGATGGAGTCTCCAGGGGCGGGGACGGAGCCTCCAGGGGCGGGGGCGGCGTCTTCAGGGGCGCCCGCGGACGGCTGAGGGGATGTCGAAAAACTATTTATAATCATATGGTTGCGAGATGTTTTGGAGTTCTTGAGTCCAGGGGCGCCCGGCGAGCCTCCCGGGGCGGGGGGCTGATCTCCAGGGGCGCCCGGGGAGTCTCCCGGGGCGGGGGGCTGATCTCCAGGGGCGCCCGGCGAGTCTTCAGGGGAGGGGGGTCGCTTTCCAGGGGCGCCCGGCGACTCGCCGCGGAAGGTGCGTATTCAGGGAGGGCTGGAACTGCCTTCGGGGCCGCGTGACGCCCCGGATGCGGTGATCGGTCCCAGGGTTGGGGTTGCGTCTCGGCGGGATGTCGGCGGCTGAATCAATCGGCTTTCCGTCAGATCAATCGCCACGCGCGCGGCAGCCGGTGCCGCCCGGTGACTGCCATCCGTCTTTCAGCAACGCATGAGGAGTGAAACCAAGATGCCTAACTCCGATTTCATCCCACCAGGAGACAATGATCTGCTGCTCTGGGCGGAAACTTTGCATGCCAAACTGTCCGCCAATCCAGCCGCTCATGGTCTGAGCGTGGAAAAGGTCACGGCCCTGGAGGTGGCGAAGGCCGATTTTCGCACCAGGAAGGCCGCCGTCGCCGATATCGTCAACGCGGCCAAGCGGGTCACGGCCGAGAAGGACCAGAGCGGGGCGGCGCTCATCGCCTTGGGCCGCGAAATTGCACGGCTGGTCAAGGGGCATGAGGGCTATACCGAGGCCGAGGGGAAGGACCTGGGGATTGTCGGCCACAAGGCGAGCTTCGACCCTAGCACCGCCAAGCCGGTCATCAGCGGCACCGACAAGACCAATGGGGAAATAGTGTTCCGCTTCCCGAAGCTTGACACCGAAGGCGTGAATTTCTACTTCCAGCTCGAAGGGGAGACGACTTGGACCCTCGCCGGTCGCGCCAATCACTCTCCCTTCACGCACAGTCGGCCCCTGCGCCAGCCCGGCAAGGCCGAGTTTCGGCGGTATACCGCGATCTATGTGATCCATGACAAGGAGGTTGGACTATTCAGCGATGTCTTCGAGATCACTTGCTCGCCCTGACCTTTGTTGCCCAAGTGTAGGTCGCCCTGCGGGGCGACCTACGCCGGTCGCTGGGCGCTGCGATGATCGGGCCCCAGCATGCGTTCCCGCAGGGTGTCGTAGATCGGCGGGCTGCCGAGCAGTGCGGGGATGATGTTGGCGGTGAGACAGGCCGCTAACATCGGAATGATCAGCGTCGTGTTGGCGCTCATCTCGACGATCAGGATCACTCCGGTCAAGGGGGCGCGAACCACGGCGGCAAAAAAGGCGGCCATGCCGACCAGGGCGAGGGCCGAGGTGGGCGGTATCAGTTCGGGCAACAGCGGGTGCAGGGCATCACCGAGCAGTGCCCCGAATGCCGCCCCCACCAGCAGCAGCGGGGCGAACAGGCCGCCGGGGGTGCCGGCCGCATACGAAAAGGGCCCTAGTAGCCAGCGCACCGCGAAGATCGTGGCCAGGCTAACCAGTGTGAAGTGTCCGTTGAGTACGCCCTGAATAATGGGTTCGCCGCCACCCACCAGGTGTGGATCGAACCAGGCCACGGCCCCGACCAGGCCACCCACCGCGGCCGCGCGCAGGGTGACCGGTACCCGGTCGAAGCGATCGAACCAGTCCAGCCAGCGGATGACGAAGCGGTTGTAGAGGGCGCCCAGTGCCCCGAGGGCGGCGCCCAGGAGCAGGTAGATGGCGAGGCTTTCCGGTGTGGGTGGTGCCAGTGGGGCGAGCGCAAAGACCGGCTGATCCCCGAGCAGGGTGCGCAGGGTCATCAGACCAGCGCCGCAGGCGGCCAGGCTGGCCACCATCAGGCGCGTCTCGAACCGATGGGTCAACTCCTCGAAGACGAACAAGAGCCCGCCCAGCGGGGCATTGAAGGCGACCCCCAGACCGGCCCCGGCGCTGGCGGCCGAGAGGGTACGCACGTCGGCCGGGGCGGTACCGCAGACCCGGGCGATCAGGGCGCCGATGGTGGCGCCCATCTGCACCAGTGGACCCTCCCGCCCGAGGGCAAGTCCAGCCCCGATGGCGAGTGAGCCGCCAACGAACTTGACCGGCAGCACGACCCATTGCTCCGGCTCGACCTCGCCACGCATCACCGCCTCGACCCGCGGCACACCGCTGCCGGAGGCCTCCGGCGCCAGGCGCTGTACCAACCAACGCGCGATCGTCACCAGCACGGCCGCGGCCGTCACCGGGATCAGCCAGCCCCAGGTTGGCCATTGGCGCGCCCAGTCGATCAGGTGGTCGCGTGACTGATCGGCCTGCTGGAGCACCATGAGAAAGGCGGCGCCCACCTCACCGACGAATACGCCACTGATCGCTGCCATTACCGCCAGCAGCCACAGGTGGGCCGGTGCGGCTTCGGGTGGGGCTGCGTCGGGGGATGGCATCATTGGTTCTTCCTCGACAATCTGACCGGGGCGACCTAGCATGGTCGGCATCCGGTCATCGACCATGAGCGAGCACGAGGGTGCAGCGGATGGAAGCGTACAAACTCGAAACCATTGCAGACCTGCTGACCAGCCCTGATGAGCGGGTGGAGTTGATCAACGGCGAGATCGTCCGCCGGCCCATGGCGCGGGCCGAGCACGGTGTCGTGCAAGGTAATACCACGGTGGAACTCGGCCCCTTCAGCCGCCAGTCCGGCCCCGGCGGCTGGTGGATCGCCACCGAGATCAGCGTCGGCTACGAACTGCATCAGTGCCCCTGCCATGACCTGGCCGGTTGGCGCAAGGAGCGGGTGCCGGAGCGCCCGCGCGGTGTCATCGAACTGGCGCCGGACTGGGTATGCGAGATCGTCTCCCCCGGCCACGAGCGCAAGGACACCCTCACGATCTTCCTGCTCTTGCAGCGCCACCGCGTGCCATTTTACTGGCTGATTTGGCCGGAGGACCGGACCCTGGTCGCCTACCGGCTGGACGGCGACCACTACCGGGTCATCGCCACCCTCACGGAGCCCGCCCGGGTGCGCATCCCGCCCTTCGATGAAATCGAGATCGACCTCAACTATATCCTCGGCGACTAGGGCGGGCCAAACAATGCTTCGGCGGCACGGCGCGCGGCATCCGCATCGGGGTTTGCACTTGCCGCGACGGGTTGCGGGTTGGGCTCAAAATACTCGCAGAAGTTGGACCGGAGCTTCTCGATCACACGCTCCACCAGCGGCTCCCGGCACTCGTTGGGTCGCCCCGGGGCATAGAAGCGGCAGTTGCGGCAGCAATGGGTCGGCTTGTCGCAGCCGGGGCAGGGGGACTCCCGCCCCAGGTCGAGCCGGGTCAGCCCCTGACCGCAGTTCCAGCAGTACCCGCGGATCTCCTCGCCCATGGTCGTCTCCGGTGATTGGTTTGCGGCAATGATCTCGCATTGGTCCCCGTGGCGGCAAACCGGGCGCTACGGCGCCGTGCCGCCATGGGTCCATAGCCGGTGCGCCTGCTCGCGCCAGACGCTGGGGCCCGTGAGTGACCCGTCCGCGCCGAGTCGCAACGCGATGGCTCCGTTGACCCCGGTGTCGCGGCTGGGGATGCCAAGCGCCGCGACCCGCGCGCGCACCTCCGCGGCCGGCAGGCCGAAGTGGTTGGCGTAGCCCGCGGCATAGAGCACCCAAGCAGGGGCGACCGCCGACAGGAAGGGGGCGCTGGTCGCGGTCGAGCTGCCGTGGTGACCGGCCACCAATACATCGCTCTTGAGGTTGGGGCCGAGTCGTTCGACCAAGTCTGCCTCCAGCTGCTGGCTCAGATCACCGGTGAGCAGGATGGACCGTCCGCCGGTCGTCGCCCGCAGCACACAAGAAGCGTCGTTACCGGTCAACACGGCGGCCCCCGCCGTCGGCGCTTGGGGGTGCAGTACCTCAAAACGCACCCCGGACCAGGTCCATTTATCCCCCGCCTGGCAGGGCGTCGCACCCGCTAGACCCAAGCGTTCGGGCTCGCCGCTCACGATACGCCCGACCGGCAGGCGCGCCATCAGCCCGGCCGCTCCGCCGATGTGGTCGCGGTCGGCGTGGCTCAGCATCAGCACGTCCACCCGCGGCACCCCGGCTGCGGTAAGGTAGGGGGCGATGACGGCCGTCCCGACATTGAAGCCGCTGTCGAAACCCGGGCCGGTGTCGAAGACCAGGGTCCCGTCCCGGGTCCGCAGCACCGCCGACAACCCCTGGCCGACGTCGAGCAGCGTGAACCAGAGCTCCCCCGGACCCGGGGCCGGCGGGCGCACCAGAACGAACGGCAGGAGCAGCGGCAGACCCAGCCAGCGCGCCGGCAACCCCCGGGGCGCCAGGAGCAGGGTCACACCCAGGAAGGCGCACGGCCACACCCAGAATGGACCGAGCGGCAGCGACACCGTCGCCCAGGGGAAGGCCGCGACCCAGGCCAGGGCCTCCAGACACCAGTTGAGGAGTTGCGCGGTGAGCACCAGTGGCAGGGTGAGCCCCGGCACCAGGCTCAGCAGCGCTGCACCCAGGACCAGCGGGAACAGGATCAGGGTAAACAGCGGTTCGGCGACCAGATTGACTGCCGGTGCGATGGCGGAGGCCCGCCCGAACAGGAGCAGCAGGAGTGGCAGCAACCCGATGGCCACGGCCCATTGCGCCTGTCCCCAGCGGCTCCAGAGGTCGCGTTGGGGCAGTCGCTGACCCAGGTTGAAGAGCAGTACGGCCACCGCGGCAAAGGACAACCAGAACCCGAACGACAGGGCGGAGCGGGGGTCCCAGAGCAGGACCCCGGTCAGTGCCAGGATCAGCGCGTGCCAGTGGCGGGGGGTGCGCTCCCACACCAGCACCGCAAATACCACCGCGGCCATGATCAGCGCGCGCTGGGTCGATACCGAGAAGCCGGCGAGTGCCGCATAGGCGAAAGACCCGAGGAAGGCGCCAACTGCCGCCGCGCGCGGGGCGGCCAGGGTCAGGGTGAGCCGGGGGGACCGCGACCAGAGCGCGCGGATCAGAAAGAAGGCGACGGCGGCGATCAGGCCCAGGTTGAGCCCCGAGATGGCCACCAGGTGACTGGTACCCGTGCGAGTCATGGCCTCCCAGTCTGCACGTTCAAAGCCGGACTGGTCGCCGGTGACCAGGGCCTGGACCAGCGGCAGCGAGCGTGTCGACCCAAGCACTGCCGCCAGGTGGTCGTTGAAGGCCTGGCGGGCGCGGGTCAGCCAATAGCCGGCGGGACCCGGATCGAGCCGTTGCGCGCCCGCGCCCTTGCCGACCGTGCCGGTGGCCTCGATGCCCTGCTCGAAGAGCCAGCGCTCATAGTCGAAGCCGCCCGGGTTGGCAAAGCCGTGGCGCGGTTTGAGGCGCACCGGCAGGCGCCAGCGCTCCCCGGCGCGCAGTGGCGGGGCACCCTCATACCAGTTCAGCCGCACCAGGCCGGTGAAGGGCAGCGGCACGCCCGCCGCGTCCGCCCGCTCAACCTCGAACACAAAGCGCCTGGCCCGGCCCGGTCCCTGACCCAGGTCGGTCGGCAGTGAGGCGATACGCCCCTCGATCGTCAGCGGTACCCGGGCAAGATCATCCGGGAAGGGATTGGCAAGCTGAAGCGTGGTGTGGATCTGCGCGTACAGGATGCCCACCAGCAGCGCCGCCAGCGGTCGGCAGACCCGCGGCCGCTTGAACCGGGCCAGGGCGAGCGCCGCCACCGCGTAGAGCGCCGCGGTCCAGGGGGGTGGTAACTCCGGCAACAGATAGAAGCCGCAGACCCCGAGCGCAAAGGCCAGGCCCAGGGTTGCGAGCGCCGAGCCGGACCCCGCCGGTACACTTGGCCCGCCAGACGGCACACCTGCCTGTTGCATGAATCTCCCCGCCGCTACCCTGCAAACCGCGACCCAAACCCTTCCGCCAGCGGCGTCGCCTGGATCTGGCGCAGCCCGCGGGCGCGTACCCGGGCGTGTTCGTGGGTAGCGAGGATCACGCTGGTGCCCAGGCGCTCGACCAGGCTCAGGAAGAGCTCCATCACCTCGTCGCCCAGGCGCGGGTCGAGTGCCGATGTCGGCTCGTCCGCCAGCACCAGGCGCGGCCGATGGGCCAGCGCCCGGGCGATGGAGGCGCGCTGGTATTGACCGACCGAGAGTTGCGCGGGCCGCTGTTTCAGCAGGTGGCCGATCTGGAGTTGCGCGACGATGGCGTCCAGGTCCGGGTCGCGCTCCGGCAGGCGCAGCAGGCGGCGGTTGATGCCGATGTTGCCGGCGACGTTCAGATAGGGCAGGAGCCCCCCGGTCTGGAGCACGAAACCGATGGCGGCGGCGCGCAGCCGTGCCAGGTCGGCGTGACGGCCGCGTTGCCACAGGTCGGCGATGTCCGTTGGTCTATCACCGGCGCCAAACTGAAAGCGCCCGCCGTTCTGCGGCCGCACGACGAGCCCCAGCAGTTCCAGTGCCGTGCTCTTGCCGCAACCGCTCGCGCCGGTGAGTGCCACGATCTCCCCGGTGTCCAGGGTCAACGAGTCGATCGCCACCCGGAACGCCTGGTCGCCGCTGCCGCGGGTGTAGCTCAGGTCGGCGCAGTCCAGCAGCATTGGGGGTGGCTCAGGGCAGGTCCTTCAGCGGGATTGGATAAACCGCCTCGCGATTGCGCGGATTGTCCGCCTGGGCGATGTCGACCCAACCGAAGATGTCGCCATAGTAGAGCGAATAGAGGCTCACCTTCTTGCGCAGCCGGTCCACCAGGAAAGCGTCCCCGTTACTGACCTGGGTGGGGGCGGCGAAGACCTTCGCCACATACTCGAGTCGCCGGTTCGTCTCCGGGCTGCCCGTCTCCGCACGGAAGGCAACCAGGCCGAAGGCGACCTTGTCCAGCAGCCCGGCCCGCCGGATGCGCTCGTAGAACTGCTTGACCGCGGCACGCGTCTCGGCGATGTAGGGACCCATGGAAACGGTGGAGTCGATCACGAAGACGATGGCGGCCTTATAGTCCTTCAGTGGGTTCGTCGGCGGTGTGGGCGGTGCGGGTGGCCGTGACACCGGGCCGGGAGCCGCGGGCAGGGTGACTGAGGCGACCTTGAGCGAGTGCACCGTGTTACCGGCGCTTTTGCCGTAGTCCTTGACATCCAGAATTGGCAGCAGATAAAACCGGTCATAGAGATTCACATAGGTCTCGGGCTCGAGTGCGACCACGCGCGGGTCATGATCGCCCGCCTCGATGCCTTGGAGCAGGGTCCGCGCCGCCGTGGCCGGCGAGGGCGCATCCAGCACCGCGCGCAGGCTGTCCAAATCGCGGAAAAAGATCAGCCGCTCGCGCCCCGCCGGGTTGGTCAGGGCCAGGGTCAATTGCTGGTTCCAGGCCAGCGTCAGACCTGCCGGTACCCAACCGAGCAGGTTCCGACCCACCGTGTCGGTCCCGAGCCGCAGCCATTCCTGGTCCGCACTGGTCCGGCGTTCATAGACATAGAGACGGCTCAGTGCGCTGATCAGGCGGGTGCCGGTTTGACCAGGCGCCTCGCTCGCCGCGGCACCCGGCTTGGTTAGCACGCGTTGGAACAGCACCCGGGTGCCGGGCAGGGTCAGCGGCGTCTCGGTCGTGGTCGCCCAGCACCAGACCGGCAGCAGGAGCAGGGCGAGGCCGGCGAGTCGGTGTCGGGCAGGGCAGGGGGGCATGGCGTGTGTTAGTGGATGACCTCGTCGATGCTCGCCGCGACCAGTGCACGGTCGAGCCATTCCAGCAGGGTCTCGGGGTCCGCCGACTCGATGCGCAGGCGCGCCGGCTCGGGGATGTCACCGAATTTGTGGTGCATCACGCGCATCAGCGCTGCGCACTCGCCCTGCTGCCGGCCTTCGTCACGACAACGTTGGAAAAAACTACTCACTGTTTGCGCCTCGCTCGGGTAGTCACGTTCGTAGGGCGCGAAGAAGGCCAGGGCCTGACGCGGATAGTCGAGTACGAGGTTCTTGAAGTTCTGGTCGCGGTCCATGGTCCGATGGTAAACCAGATGGCGGGGATGCAGAAGGGGACAGGCGGCCTGTTGACGAACCTGCCGACCACCAGGAGGCAGCGGATCGTCCCCCGAGACCCTGATCCGATGCCCGGTCCCAGCAATGTTGTCACCGCGTCGGGTATCATGTGCCGGAATTCGTTCCGCAGTGGAGTCAGGCGTTTTGAGCGATTCGGTCGAGATGTCCGCGGTTTTCCGCCCTTGGTTGTGCCTTGGGATCGCCGTTGTCTCTCTGCTGCTCCTGTCGGCGCCTCTGCGAGCTGCCCCGGTACGAGTCATCGCCTGGCCGGCGGCGCAATACAACCCCAATCCACTCCCCGATGATCTGATTCTACCGCTGCCCTGCGGTGGGGCCATGGCCTTCCGCTCAGTGGCCACCCCGGCGCGGGTGGGCCTGGCCCCCACAGTCGCCGACCATGACTTTAGCGCCGTTGCCGGACCCTTCCGGGATGGACGGGGCCATCCACGTTTCCTGCTCGGCAAATACGAGGTCAACGGGCTCCAGGTTGCCGCCGTCGAGGCCTATGCCAAGAGCAGCGATTGCCCCTCGCCGCAACTACCGGACGGACGGCTCGCCGCCTCCACCATCGGTTGGCAGGAGGCCATGACCTTCGGTGACGACTGGACCGGCTGGCTGCTCGCCCAAGGCCAGGCCATCCCGGACTGCACCGGCGGTGCCGGCTCCTGCCTGCCGCGTGCCGACAGCGGCCCCGTCGTGGTCCGGCTGCCCACTGAAGACGAATGGGTGTTTGCCGCGCGCGGCGGTCTCGCCGTGACGCCCGGGGTTTTCGCCCAGGCCCGCTATCCCATGCCGGACGGCATCGACCATTACGCCTGGAGCAAGGACAACGCCGGTGGCCAGGTCCACCCGATCGGTACCCGCGCGGCCGGGCCGTTCGGGTTGCACGACCTCTATGGCAATGTGTCCGAGATGTTGGTGGAGCGCACCTTTACCCCGACCCGCCGGGGTCAGGCGCCTGCGTTCGTCATTCGGGGCGGAGCGCGCTATGACCCATCCGAGAAACTCAGCGCCGACCTGCGTTATGAGGTTCCCATCCACAGTGAGACGGGGCGGACGCGTACCAGCGATACCGGGTTCCGGGTGGTCGTCTCGCTGGCGCCGGCGAATCCGGGATCCCGGGCTATTCCTATCGGCGCGCCCGGGAATGCTCCAGCACCGCCAACGGACCATACCAACGTCTCTACTCAGACCCAGGATTTGCCGGCAGATACTGCGTTGCGCGAAGCCACCGCCCCGAGCCTCATCGACCGGTTTGGCATTGCAGTAATCACGGTCGGCGTTGCACTCGCAATTGGCGTTGGTGTTGGCATCGCGACTGGGGTTGGGTGGCTATTCGCCTGGTTCGGCAAGCGCCATGCGGCGGTGCGGCGCCGCGAGGCGGCATTGCGGCAGGAGGTGGCGGAACGGCAGACCGAGGCTGAGGCCACGCGACAAGCCGAGGCGCAGGCGAAGCGGCAAGCCGAGGCGGAGGAGAAACGACAGGCCGCAGCAGAAGAAAACCGGCATGTTGAGGCAGAGGCAAGGCGGCAGGCCGAAGCAGAAGCAGAAGCGAAGGCAGAGGCGAAGCGCCAAGTCGATGCTGAGGCTACACGCCGAGCAGAGTCGGACGCGATGCCACAGATGCTCGGCTTACGGCTGGCGCAGGACCTTTGACCTTGTCCATCCAATTCCATCGAAAGAATACGACACGATGGGCCGCGATCCGCTCGAAAAATCCTTCAATTGCTTGTTGCCGGTAAGCGGTCATCCGCCACGTGGCGTAGGGCAGTCGTGATCCACCAGGCCGGCGCGAGCGGGGCGTCCTGCCGCAGTACGGCCAGGTCGCTATCCGATAATCTGCGCCGTAGCTTGTCGATGACCTGATCGTTTACGGCATCCTTACCTAGCCAGCGCAGCGCCTGGATGACGGTTCCGCTGATGCGCCCGGCGGTCTCCATGTTGCGCGGCGTCGTCTTCTTCAGCACGATCTCGCGGCCGTCCACCTGGATCAGGCGCGACGGTCCGTCGGTCAGGTACAGGAGCTTCATCGGCACCTGTTCCGTGAGACCCAGTTGATTGGCGGCGTAGGCGCCTGCCGGCTGTAGGCGTAGCGCATCGCGTCCAGCCAGCGCCTTGGCGATGGCATCGCTGGTCACGGACAACTCGCCGAACAGCGGATGGCGTTGCGGCAGGGCATAGAGCCCGCGGGCCACCTTGCGCAGCGAGCCGTCGCCGCACAAGCGCGACAGCGCATGATCGATTGCGTCCCGGCTGCTGAGGTCGAGGAAATCGCGGGGCGAAAACACCTGTCCCGGCTTCCCGGCCAGGATGCGCTCTTGGATCTGTGTGGCGATGGATGTGCTGTGCTTGCCCATGGTTTCGTCAGAAATAATGGCTATTTTTTCTGACAAAAGCAAGTGTCTTCGTCATCGGTCAGTGCTGTCCCAGTGCCGCGAGTCAACGGGGCGTCGCCGCTTCGCCGGCAGCGACGGCCCTTCTTAATCAATGGGTTGCCCCGTGGTAAACCGGCCCAGCGTTGGTTGGTCTGACCAAGGAACAGTTCACCGTAACGACTGCGGCGCGCAACGGAGGTCTTGGTCGGCAGCGTATCGGGTTGCTCTACTCCTCGGTCATTCGTGTCCTGCTTTCGGCCGGGATACCGTCAGCGCCTCAAACCCCGAGATGACATCGAACAGTTCCTCATCGATCCCGCTCTGGCGCAGGCGGTGGAAGGTCCCGTTGAGGGCCTCGAGCAGTTCGTCGATATTCTTGTCGGCGCGTTGCATGGCGGCCAGGCGGCTGGCGTTCTCACTGGCCAGCGATTCGGCGCAGGCGCGGAAGAGTGAGACGAACAGATATTCGCGGATGAGCGCCCGCACGGTTGCGGTGGTGCTACCCAGGACCTCGGGCAGGTTCCGGGTCGGCCAGGGGCGCGCGCCCAATTGGCGATGCCAGGCGTCGTCCAGTGGCAGCAGTTGCTGGCGTACTGGCGCATAGACCGCACCCGATTCGGGGCGGTTATAGAACAGATGCAGCTGTGCGTTCCCATGGTCGCGAACCTCACTCGCCAGGAGGATCTGTCCGATGAGTGGCGTGATGGCCGCCACCGAGCCCGGGACGGCGAAGAGCCCCAGCGGCGACAGGCCGGAATCGGCCAGACGCGCATGCACGCGCTCGCCGACCGCCCAGACCCGCGGCCGGTCGGTCAGTGCCGCCAATGCCGCGACCGCATAGTCGGCTACCAGCTCGTTGAACTGGCCCACCAATCCCTGGTCCGAGCCGAATACAATGGCACCGATGGCCCCCTTATCCGGTGCGTCGACCTCACCGGGCATGGCGTCGACGCTATCGGTGCCGCGGAAACACACGCTCAGCCCCAATTCCACGGTGCGGGCATAGTCGCCCAGGGCGCGTACCGCCTGCTCGTATTGGCCGATACTCGATGCCGCCAGGGTCTTCATGGTGCGGACGACCGATTGGAGATCGCCCGCGCCCTTGATCTGGCGGCGCAGGGCGGCGATGGTGTCGCTCATGGCGCTGGGGTGCCCATTGCGTCAGGTGACGAAGCCGGTCAGCGCCTGGCGGGCCAAGTCGATGATCATTTTCCGATCCGCATCGCTCAAGGTGTCGGCGCTTGCCAGGCGCTCATGCAACGCTTCGGGAATGCCGGCTGCGGCCTCCTGCGCGGCCTGCTCGGCCGCGGGCATCCGCTCCAGGGGGACGGCGTCGAACAGCCCGGCGATCAAGGCCAGCAGGATGGCGATTTGTGCCGGGACGGAGACCGGGGCCAATTCAGACTGCTTGAGGCAGGCGCGGATGCGCTGGCCATGGGTGATGATGGTGCGGGTCTTTTCATCCACGTGGGCGCCAAACCGGGCGAAGGTCTCCAATTCCTCGAACTGTGCATAGGCAAGCTTGAGGTCGCCCGCCACCGCCCGATAAGCAGCCAACTGTGCCTTGCCGCCGACGCGCGAGACCGACTTGCCGACATCCACGGCGGGCAGCACGCCCAGCTCGAAGAGTGACGGCGAGAGATAGACCTGTCCGTCGGTGATTGAGATCAGATTGGTCGGAATATAGGCGGACATGTTTTCCGCCTCGGTCTCAATGATCGGTAGCGCCGTCAGTGATCCGCCCCCGCGCTCTTTGCTCAGATGAGTGGCGCGCTCCAGCAGACGCGAATGAATATAGAAGATGTCGCCGGGGAAGGCCTCGCGGCCAGGTGGGCGGCGCAGTAAGAGCGACAGTTCGCGATAGGCGCGGGCATGATGAGTGAGGTCGTCGTAGACGATGAGTACGTCGCGCCCGCGCTCCATGAAGTGCTCGGCGATGCTGGTGGCGGCATAGGGGGCGATATAGGCGAGCCCCGGGGCGTCATTGCCCTCGGTGACGACCACCACGGTATAGTCCATGGCCCCCTTTTCGCGCAGCGTGGCCACGGCCTTGGCAGTGGCGGAGGCGCGCTGGCCAATGGCGCAATAGACGCACAGGACGTCTTGGCCCCGCTGATTGAGGATGCTGTCGATGGCAATGGCGGTCTTGCCGGTCTGCCGGTCGCCGAGGATCAGTTCGCGCTGGCCGCGCCCGATGGGAATGAGCGCGTCGATGACCTTGATCCCGGTCTGGAGTGGGACCGTGACCGGTGCGCGGTCCATGATCGACACCGCCGGGCGTTCGACCGGCAGGCGTTCGCTGGTGGTCACTGGTCCCTGGCCATCGAGCGGCCGGCCGAGCGGGTCGATGACACGCCCCAGCAGGGCAGCGCCGACGGCCACATCCATGACCCGCCCGGTGCGCTCAACCGTATCGCCGGCCTGCAATTGCCAGTAATCGCCGAGCAGGACCACGCCGATTTCATCCGCATCCAGATTGAAGGCAATGCCGAAGACCCCGCCGGGGAACGCGAGCAACTCCTCGAATCCCACGTCGGCCAGGCCGGACACCTTGGCGATGCCGGTGGAGACCGTCGCGATGGTGCCCACCTCATGGGGCGCCAGCGGCGGCGCGAATGACTCACGCGCCTCACGGATGGCGGCGAAGGTGTGATCGACGAACAATTCTAAGCGGTCAGGCGCGGTGTTCATGAGTATTCGGCAGCGCTGCCCACCATCTTCTGACATAAGCATGATCCAGTATCGCTGGGTCCTTCGCAGCCTGTTGAACGAACCAAGCCAGCATTCCATCCCAGACCTGGAGGTCGCCAGCCGGTTGCAAGGTCCACTGAAGTTCATCCAGCGTCCAGTTGGCCTTAATGCTGTTCGTCAGCATGGAGCAGCAGAACCAGTTGTCCGCGATATCCTCTCCTCCTCTGGCTACCGGATGCAGGTGGTCGATGGTGGGGAATAACTCCCAGAAGGCCATGTGACCAGCTGTCATCTTACCGTGGGGGTGGTAGGGAAAATCATCTGGGAGGTAGATGGAGAGCAGGCGCAGGACCGGCGGGAAAATCAACCGTGTCCCGCGATAGCGGTCGATGAATCCGTCCCGTATGAAGATGCGGGTCATGGCTTTCAGGGTATACGTACGGCTAGCCTTCTTGATCGGATCGAACGGATATTCGGTCGTGATAATGTCCCGGGCACCGGCCAGATCATCCGTTGCGATCCGGTTGCAGGCGAGTGCGATGGCATCGCTACGTGATCGGTGGCTAACCGGCGGTGGATGAGTGACTGGGTTCATTTCGGCAAACTTTTTGCTGTGAGCAGCGCCTCGACGCTTCTCTCCAATGACGCGAGGTAATCCGCGATATCCCAGGCTAGCTTTTGTCCATCCCCGGTGAGTTCGATCCCGCTGACCAGGTCCGGTGCTGTTTCGAAGCGGAGCGGGATCGCCATTCCAAAGGTGGTGTCGATGGTCTGCTGGATGGCCGTGCGTTGGGCCGCGGGGAGGTCGAAGGCGCTGCGCACGCATGCGGGGGTGGACGCCGTTGCCAGTGCATGCGCGAAGGTGGTGTGCGCCGCGTCGTCCAGCGCCGACAGGCGGCGGGTGAATGCCTGGACCATTCGCTCCTCCAGGTCGACCCCGGCCAGATCGGTCAGTGTCTTGCGCGCGATGGCAAAGACCTCTTCTTGGGTTCGAAGCGCGATGGCTGCATTGAGTTGATTGGCCTCGCTGCGCAGTGACTCCGCGCGCTGGGCCGCCAGGGCGTCGGCCGCCTGCCGGGCATCATTGAGCAGGCGTCGGCGTTCGGCCTGCACCTCGCCAACGGCCTGGGCCAAGAGCGCCGCGCGCTGCTCATCGAACGCCTGGTTCTTTTGCTCAAAGGACGCGCGCTCCGTTTGGGCGGCGGCCTGCTTGGCGGCGGCGTCTGCCAGCTCAGCCGCGATACGTCGCTCCCGCTCATCGATGGCGTCGAGGATGGGCTGGTAGAGAAAGCGCTTCAGCAACCAGACCAGGACGAGAAAATTGATCGCCTGGGCGCCGACGGTGAACCAGTCGATGAGCATGGTCTATTTCCCTGCGGCGTGGGTGATCGCGAGGTTCCAGAAGGGGTTGGCGAAGATGAGGATCATCGAGACCACGAAGCAATAGATGGCCGTGGACTCGATCATCGCGAGCCCGACGAACAGGGTGCGGGTGATGGTGGCGGAGGCGTCGGGCTGTTGTGCAAGCGCGGTCAGCGCGATGGCCACCGCCCGGCCCTCGGCCAGCGCGGGCCCCATGGTACCGAAGCCGGTGGTGAGGCCGGCCATGACGATCGAGGCGACGGCAATGATGGTCAAGCTGTCCATGGTGGGTCCTCGCGGGGTTGCTGGATTGATCGATCAGGCGTTGAGTGTCGCCCCCGGCGTGCCGGTGCGCGTCGCGGCGGCGATATAAACGGCGGCCAGGATGCTGAAGATATAGGCCTGCACCATGCCGGTGAGCAGGCCGAGCGCGGTCATGAGGATCGGAAACAGGAAGGGCGTGATGGTGAGCAGAATGGCGATGATCATCGCCCCGCTCATCATGTTGCCGAACAGTCGTACCGCCAGTGCCAGGGTGCGTGATACCTCGCTGATGATGTTGAATGGCAGCATCAGAACGGTCGGCTCCAGATAGGACTTGAGATAGCCGGGGAGACCCTGGTCCGCGATGCCGAAGGCGGGTACCGCCACCAGCACGCAGAGTGCGAGTGCGGTCGTCGTGGAGAGCGAGCCGGTGGGCGGCTCATAGCCGGGAATGATGGTGGCCAGCGCGGCGGCGGCGAGGAACAGAAAGAGCGTGCCGAGAAAGCCGAGATAGGTCCGCGGTTGCGACAGCCCGACCTCCGCGATCTGCTGCTCGATGCCCGTAACGATGATCTCCAGCAGGTTCTGCCAGCGCGTGCGCGTCAATCCGGTGGAGAGGTGACGCGTGATGAGCTTGGCACCGACCACCAGCAGCAACATCAAGGCCCAAGTGAAGACACTGGTCCCATTGAGCTTGATAAAGCCCAGTTGCCAGAAGATGATCTCATCAGGACTCAGATGCATGGGTGGCCTCCGGCACTGGGCTGCGTTTGAGAGCTTCCGCCGGTCTGATCAGCCGTGTCACGGCCAGGCGGGCGATGGCAAATCCCAGCAGACACGCGACGAGGCGTTCCCACTGATCGCCGCCGACGAAGTAAAACCCGGTCAGTACGAGCCCCGTGCGCAGCACCAGGCTGCCGAGCATCAAGCCGGCCGGGCGTGGGGACGACAGGCCCTTGCGCAGCGTCCACCAGAGTCCGCCGAAGAACAGTGCCCCGAGCAGCAGGCCGGCGAGCAACGCCGAGGCGAGTCGCAACAGTTCATCGATCGCCATTTTCTTGCTCTTCCCGCATGGCCTGGTCTTCTTTGGCGACCCAGTGCCACGCATTGAAACAGCCGAGCGTCAGCCCTCCCACCAGCAGCGCCAGTGTCCAGGAGTGGGTGCCTGGGTAGTGTTTATCGATCCAGAGACCGAGCGCGGTGCCGAGCAGGGTCGGGACGACCACCGACCAGCCGACCAAGCCCATCATGCCGAGGCCGAACCAGACCCCGGGCGTGGGGTTGCGCCGCGCCTTGAGCTTGCGCGCGGCCTTGGCGCCGACTTGTCCGGCGAAGTCCGCCCCGTGGTCCGCCGGGCGCCTGGTGTGGTCATCATTCATGTTGAAAGCTCATAAAACGACGCAGAAAACCCGTCTCCAGGATCGCCATGACCGAGCGCAGGCTTTGCTCCTGTGTGTCCAGGGTGAGAAACTCCCGCTCGACCGCCGCCCGCAATTGCTCCAGATCCGTTCCCCCGATCGCTCGGCGCACGGAGACGAGCACGGTCGGACCGGTCTTGACCAGCACCCCTTCGTCGACGGCCAGGCAGACCTCGCCATCGGCGGCGGTTTCATAGACCAGAATCCCGGGTGTGAGCGCCGCGACGCAATCAAGCCGATTTGGCAAAAGTCCGAATGCACCCGCCGGCGTCTCCGCGACGATGCGTGAGACATCGGTCTTATCGGCAAAGACCTGGAACGGCAGGAGCACTTTCAGATTCATGATGCCTTGGCCTTCACCATGGCCTCATCCGCAGTCCCTATCATATAGAGTGCCCCCTCCGGGACGTCCTTGAATTCGTCGGTGAGGATGCGTTCGCAGCCGTCCAGCGCATCCTCCCGACTGACCAGTTTGCCGGCCAGGCCGGTAAATTGCTCGGTGGTAAAAAAGGGCTGGGTCAGAAAGCGCTCCAGGCGGCGTGCGCGTCCGACCAGCTTGCGGTCCTCGGGCGCGAGTTGCTCCAGGCCCAGCATGGCGATGATGTCTTTGAGCTCAGTGTATTGCGCCAGGGTCCGCCGGACCTCGCGCGCCAGCGTGTAATGGCGCTCCCCGACGATGCCCGGCGTGGCCATCTTGGAGTTGGACTGCAGGGGGTCGATGGCCGGGAACAGACCCTCGCTGGCGCGTTTGCGCGAGAGCACGATGGAGGCGGAGAGATGGGAGAAGGTATGCACCGCCGCCGGATCGGTAAAGTCGTCCGCCGGGACATAGACGGCCTGGATCGAGGTGATGGCGCCGGTATCGGTGTTGGCAATGCGCTCTTCCAGCCCCGATAGCTCGGTTCCCATGGTGGGCTGATAGCCCAGCCGCGAGGGCATTTGACCCATCAAGCCGGATACCTCCATGCCGGCCTGGATGAACCGGAAAATATTATCGATGAGCAACAGCACATCGCGGTGCTCGTCATCGCGGAAATACTCGGCCATCGTCAGTGCGGCGTGCCCCACGCGAAAGCGACTGCCCGG
>CAILVI010000247.1 GCA_903837595.1 uncultured Thiodictyon sp. | reverse complement strand
GCTCGTCAGCAGAACCTTGAGGTCCAGTCCGCTGTCCTTTTCGCCAGTCATCATGCTCGTCGCCATGGTTTAACGCCTAAGGTGGAATTGAAACGGCCGCCAATAGGTAAATATAGCCCCCAAAATCCAGAATTGCCATATTGCCCCTGAGCCCGGTAAATTCCGATTGACACCCTTGGCCGATGCGCGTAGCGTAGATTCCTGACTGCAACGCTAGGGTTAGGCGGTACGGACCGGAACCGATGGCGCAGACGCAGTCGGGAGATCTGGTCCGGCCGAATCGACTCATCATCAAATCGAGGAACAGATCCATGGCTTCATTGCAGACAGTCGAACGGCCGGCAAAACGGCGCGGCAACGGCGGGCAGACGCTGTTCGCGACGCCCCCAGCGCCAAAAGCCGCGGCGGCACCGCTGACAGATGACCTCTCTCAGGCGATCACCGAGGCCGCTTATTACCGCGCCGAGGCGCGCGGCTTCGAGCCGGGTCATGAACTGGAGGATTGGGTGGCGGCGGAACAGGACGTCATTGCGTACCACTACCCGGTGGGCGAGGCGGAGCGGGAGAGCGCCCCAATTGAGCCCAATGTCTTAAATTAGGCGCCGACGCCTCGGTTTCTCGTTTTTCTCGTTCCCACGCTCCCGCGTGGGAATGCCGTGCGGGCGCTCCGCGTCCGGTCTGGCGACAGCACGCGGAGCGCCCGGGAAGTTCATTACGAGAAGGATACTCCATGCAAACTTTAAGCGACTATCGCAGCACCCATTCGGACCTGCGCCAAATGATCGGCGACCTGCGCGCGATCCTCACCGACGAACACCTGCGCTTACGCTCCAACGCCAAGAACGCGTATGAGCAGTTGTGCGACCTGGGTGAGCGGGTCAACAGGCATTTGACCGAGGAGGATCGCGAAGTCTATCCCGGCCTGCTGATTCATGAGGACCCCAAGGTCAATTCCATGGCCTGGGGATTCATCAGCGGGGAGCGGCCCATGCGCAAGACCTTCGCGGACTACCACACGCGCTGGCTGAAGAATTGCGATTTCAACTTCGGTGGTGAATTCCTGGCGCAGACCCAGCAGGTCTTCGCCATGGTCGCGCAACGCCTTGTGCGTGAGGAGCAGGTCCTCCTGCCCAAGCTGGTCGAGATCGGCATGTTACACGAGCCGCTTCATCGCCTGACCGCACCCAGGCCCGCGATTTAGAGCGCCGCGGGCGGTCTGGTTCCGCTTCGCTAACCCGAGCTACACCGAATACTTTCACTTTGCAACCGCATTCCGACGGTTTCTGGGGTGCACGGTTGTCACCGCCGCGAGCCGTCAAAGTCGTCAGCCCCGCAGACGCGACGGGGCTTCTCTGGTAGGCTGGCCGGCTTATCACCAGCGACCGGGCGGGCAGCGCCACGGACGTTGCCGGTTACGCCTCGCCCGGGGACCCTCATGCACAGCGCCAAGTCGACCGCCACCACCCGCTTCCAGGTAGAACTGATCAAGCCGTCGCATTATGACGATGACGGCTATGTGATCCAGTGGGTTAAGGCGTGGATTCCGTCGAACTCGCTGGCGACCCTCTGCGGTCTCACCCGCCACGCCAACGCGACCCAGGTCCTGGGACCCGACGTGGAGATCGCCACCGAGGTCTACGACGAGACCAACACAGTGGTACCGGTGGCGCGGATCATCCGCCGCATCCGGCGCAACGGCGGGCGCGGCCTGGTCTGTCTGGTGGGGGTGCAGTCCAACCAGTTCCCGCGGGCACTGGATCTGGCGCGGCGCTTCCGCCAGGGCGGGCTCCAAGTGGTGATCGGCGGCTTTCATGTCAGCGGCTCTCTGGCCATGCTCCCGGAGCTGCCCCCGGAACTGAGGCAGGCGCAGGCGCTTGGCATCACGCTCTTCGCGGGCGAGGCGGAGGAGCACTTTGCGGACCTGCTGCGCGCGGCCTACGCGCAGCGCCTGGAACCGCTCTACAACTTCATGAGCCAACTGCCGCAACTGCAAGGCCAGGCCCTACCCTATCTGCCGCCGGAGGTGGCGCGCCGCTATGCGCCCATGCCCGGCACCTTCGATGCCGGGCGCGGCTGCCCCTTCCTGTGCAGCTTCTGCACCATCATCAATGTCCAGGGACGCAAGTCGCGCTTCCGTGACCCAGACGACATCGAGCGGCTGCTGCGCACCAACCTGGCCCAGGGCATCCGACACTATTTCATCACCGATGACAACTTTGCCCGCAACCGCAACTGGGAGGCGATCTTCGACCGGATCGCCGCGGTCCGCAAGGAGTTGGGGGTCAAGCTCAACTTCACCATCCAGGTGGACACGATGTGTCACACCCTGCCCGGCTTCGTGGTGAAGGCGCGGGCGGCCGGCGTCTCCCGGGTCTTCCTCGGGCTGGAGAATGTCAATCCGGCCAGCCTCGCGTCCGCCAACAAGAAACAGAACAAGATCGCCAATTACCGCACCATGCTGCTGGCCTGGCAGCAGCAACGGGTAACGACCTATTGCGGCTACATCCTGGGCTTTCCCGACGACACCCCTGAGGGCATCCTGGCCGACATCGAGACCATCAAGCGGGAGCTTCCGCTCGATATCCTGGAGTTCTTCTGCCTGACCCCCCTGCCCGGCTCAGTGGACCACCAGACGATAGTCGCACACCACGGACCGCTGGACCCGGACCTGAACATCTATGATCTGGAGCATGTCTGCACCAGCCACCCGCGGATGAGCAAGGCGCAGTGGCAGGGCGTCTTTCGCGCGGCCTGGGACAGCTATTACTCCCTGGAGCACCTGGAGACACTCATGCGCCGGGCCGCCGCCTTCGACCGCAACCCAAAGCGGATCATGGAGATCGCGCTGGAGTTCTATGGCTGCTTCAAGTTCGAGCGGGTCCACCCGCTCCAGGGCGGATTTCTGCGCCGCAAGGTCCGCACCGAGCGCCGGCCTGGCCTGCCCATCGAGCGCCCCTGGGTCTTCTACCCGCGCCGCGTCCGGGAGGTCTGGACCACCTATACGGGGCTGCTCGCCTATGCCTGGCAGGTGTGGCGGCTCTACCAGCGGGTGAAAAAGGACACCGAACGGCCCGGCTACAGCTATTTCGATCGGGCCATGGAGCGCGTCACCGAGCCGCCGGAAGCCGCGGCAACGTAGCGCGCCCGGGCGGCGTAATCCCGAGACGTAAGAAACGGTTACTAATAAGTTAAACAACTCCATTAGAGAACGCCTTTCGCCCCGTTGTCGTTGTCGTTGTCGTAATCGAGGTTATCGTGGTGCCCCGACTTCTCTTGTGCATCGCTTCTCCGATTTCGATTACGACAACGATTGTGGCAGACGAATGATCCCCCTTTGACCCCGGAGCCATCCATGACCCAAGCCCTGAACCTGGAGCTATCTGCCTTGACCGCCGTGTCCCCGGTGGACGGGCGCTATGGCTCCAAGACCGCGGACCTGCGCGCGATCTTCAGCGAGTACGGATTGATCCGCCACCGGGTGCTGGTGGAGGTCCGCTGGCTCCAGGCCCTGGCCCGTGAGCCGCAGATCGCGGAGGTGCCGGCGCTATCCGGCCACGCCGTGAACCTGCTGGAGGGCATCGCACAGCACTTCCAGTTGGAGGACGCCCAGCGCATCAAGAACATCGAGCGCACCACCAATCACGACGTGAAGGCGGTGGAGTATTTCCTCAAAGAGCGGATCGCCGGCAATCCGGAGTTGGCGGCGGTCAGTGAGTTCATCCATTTCGCCTGCACCTCCGAGGACATCAACAACCTGGCCCATGCGCTGATGATCCGGGAGGGGCGCGGTCAGGTCCTCCTGCCCCAGATGGATGAGTTGATCGGGGCCGTTCGCGACCTGGCACTGCACTACGCGGACCTGCCGATGCTCGCCCGCACCCATGGCCAGCCGGCCACCCCCACCACCCTGGGCAAGGAGATGGCGAACGTCTGCCATCGGCTGCGCGCCCAGCGCGAGCGGGTGGCGGCGGTGGACCTGCTCGGTAAGATCAATGGGGCCGTGGGCAACTATAACGCGCACCTGGTCGCCTACCCGGAGTTGGACTGGCAGGCGTTCGCGCAGACGTTCGTGCAATCGCTGGGGCTCACCTGGAACCCCTACACCACCCAGATCGAACCCCACGACTATATGGCTGAACTGTTCGACGCGACGGTCCGCTTCAACGTCGTGGTCCTGGATTTCTGTCGCGATCTCTGGGGTTATATCTCGCTCGGTTATTTCAAGCAGCGCACCCTGGCGGGTGAAGTCGGCTCGTCCACCATGCCGCACAAGGTCAACCCCATCGACTTCGAGAACGCCGAGGGCAACTTGGGGATCGCCAACGCCATCCTCGAGCACCTGGCCGGCAAGCTGCCGATCTCGCGCTGGCAGCGCGACCTGACCGACTCCACGGTCCTGCGCAACCTCGGGGTGGGCCTGGCGCACACCAGCATCGCACTGCAATCGGCGCTGAAGGGGATCGCCAAGCTGGACGCCGACCCGGCGCGCCTCGCCGCGGACCTGGATGCCAACTGGGAGGTCCTGGCGGAGCCGATCCAGACCGTCATGCGCCGCTACGGGGTCGACCAGCCCTATGAGCGACTCAAGGAACTGACCCGCGGCCGACGCATCGGTGCAGAGGCACTCGCGACCTTCATCGACGGGCTGGAGATCCCGGTGGCAGCCAAGGCACAGCTGCGAACCCTAACCCCCGCGAGCTATATCGGCAACGCGGCGGCCCAGGCGCGGGCCATCGCGCTGAAAGGCGAGGACTGAGCCGGTCGGCACAGGGCGTACGAACGTGTCGGTGCGACTTAAGTCGCACCTACTTCAGCTCCGACGGTGGTTGATACCGGATGTCCCAGAAATCACCTGATTCCCTTGAGGCCCCTTGGATTGGCCCGGATTTGGCGCATATCCCCAGTTCTTGCGCAGTCCACCACCGCCGTTGCGGCCACAATGCACAACTATGCTGCCCGCCTCCCGCGGAGGCGGGCCTTGACGGCGCGCGAGCCTCTCAGCGAACCATGAAGCACAGTACCAAGACCATCGGCCGACACCGTGCGGCGCTGCACCTCACCCTCGCGCTCGCCCTTACCGGGCTGCCGACGGCGCCCGGGCGCGCCGGTCAGTTCAACCTCCCGGACATCGGCAACTCATCGGACACGCTGATGAGCAGCGGCGCCGAGATCCGTCTGGGCAAGGCCTTTATGCGTCAGGTGCAAGCAACCCTGCCGATGCTGACTGACCCGCTGGTGACCGCCTACGTGGAGACGCTGGGCAACGAACTGGTGGCCGCCGACAAGAGCGCTAAGGGCAACAGCTTCGATTTCTTCGTGATCGACCAGCCGGTAGTGAACGCCTTCGCCGGGCCAGGCGGCCATGTCGGGGTCTATGCAGGACTGATCCTGACCGCCCAGAGCGAGAACGAGTTGGCCGCCGTGCTGGCCCACGAGATCGCCCATGTCACCCAACATCATTTGATGCGTGGCTACGAGGACCAGAGCAGGCTCAACATCCCGACCATCGCACTGATGATCGCGTCCGCCATCCTCGCCGCGCAAGCCGGGTCCGGACAAATGGGGATGGCCGCGCTCACCGGCATCCAGGCGGCCGCAATGCAACGGCAAATCAATGTGATCCGCGAAGATGAGAAGGAAGCGGACAACATCGGCATCGCTACCCTGGCCGCCGCCGGGCGCGATCCTTACGCCATGGCCGGTTTCTTTGGGCGACTGTCCAAGACCAGCCGGCTCTATGAAAACAATGCACCTGAGTTCCTGCGCACCCACCCGGTCGACACCAACCGCATCGGCGATGCCCTGGGGCGGGCCGCCGAGTATCGCAATCATCAGCGTCCCGACAGCCTGCGCTTTCTACTCACCCACGCACGCCTGCGCGAGGCGTCCTATAACCGGCCCGAAAAGTCCCTGGCGGCCTTCAAGGCGTCGCTGCGGGAGGGCCGCTACAGCAACGAGACCGCCGAGCGTTACGGCTACGCCTTGGCCCTGCTGCGCTCGGGCCAGCTCGATGAGGCCAAGGCCGAGACGGCCCGACTGTTGAGCGCGCAACCCAGCCTGGCTGAATTCATCGTGCTCGACGCACGGATCGACCTGAAGCAGGGGCATACCGACGCGGCCCTGGATCACCTCAAGCAGGCGATCAGCCTGTCCCCGGGAAACTGGGCGATGCGCATCGCCTATGCCGAGTCCCTGGCCAGCGCCGGACAACCGCGCAAGGCCATCGAGCAACTTCAGGCCGTCGAACGGGTGCGACCCGGCAATCCAATGATCTATGAACTCTTGAGCCAGGCGGCCATCCGCTCAGGCGAGAAAGGGGCCAGCTTCCGCTATCGCGCCCAGCAACTCTACGCCGAGGGTGACCTGGAACCGGCGATCAAGCAACTGGACTTTGCGCTGCGCCAACGTGACATCGGCAACTACGAGGCGGCGCAGATCCAGGTGCTGCGCGACACCTGGAAGGAGGAAGAACGGGCACAGAAGAAGCGCGGGCACGACCCCTTCGAGTGAGCACGCCGCCAGATCGCCGTTGAGCCGAAACAGGCAGGCAAGCCGATCCACCCGGAGTGAGTAATTGCCGGATTTTGGGTCAAGGACTATCTTGAACCCGGCGACCAACGGATAATGCCGGTCTTTAAGTTCCGTATCGAGCCTCGCCGCCCCATGTACCCCTTGAACTGCTGGATTCCCGCCCTCGCCCTAGCCCCTGCCGCCCTCTTCGGCACCGCGGCCGCGGCACAACCAGTGGCGGGCACACCCGCGGCCCCGGCCGCAACCGACCTCGGCACTCTCTTCAACGAGGCCTTTTTCCTCAAACTCGGCTTTTCATTCATGGTCGGCCTGGCGGTGGGTAAGGCACTCAAGGTGGCCTTCAAGCTCGCCCTGATCGTGATCGGCGTGGTCCTGCTCGGCATCTTCGGACTCCAGTACGCCGGGCTCGCCAAGGTCGATTGGTCAGGAGTGGAGGGCCATTACGATACTTGGGCGACTTGGCTGTCAGGCAACGGCGGCGCGTTCCTGGACTTCATCGGCAAGAACCTGCGCGAGACCGCCGCCTTCGTCGCCGGATTGGCCGTCGGGTTCAAGATTTAGTACCCAATCCACCTTATGTTACAAACCGACCCCAACGGGGTCGAACAAACCAGCCCAGGGCAACGCCCTGGGTTAGTGTGTCTTTTGTTCGGCCTCGCCCTGAAAGGGCGTGACATAACGGTGGGGCTCCTTATATCACGCCCTTTCAGGGCTGGGGTCTGGTATACGCCATCCCCAAGGCGTTGCCCTGG
>CAILVI010000246.1 GCA_903837595.1 uncultured Thiodictyon sp. | reverse complement strand
GCCTGAAGGTCGACCTAAACGCCGGGGCGGCCGGAACGATGGTCAAGGCCCCCGCGCGGTAGCGGCTTCGTCTCGATCGTCTGCGGCCGAATGTCTTGGGATGATATCGGCTACTGGAGCGCGCGGTGCAGGGCGCCTGCTATCCCTAACCAACGGGGGCAAACCCGTCGCGGCCGGGGGGCCGCTCCTACAGGGGTGGGAGCGGCCCCAGCCGCGACCAGCCTACTCGCGCACCGATCCGAAGCCGGATGCTCTTATCTCTGGGTCGGGAAGGCTACTGCCCCATCGCCTGACCGGCGATCGCCTTGATGGCCGGGTTTTCCATCAGGCGCTGGGTGCGCGGGTTAGTGCGTAGTGCCTCCACATTCCCGGACATGATCAGGCGCGTGAACTCGGGATCGGCGAGTGCCGCCTGGACGTCCGGGTCGCTCTGCAGGCGGCTGATGGCATCCATGGTCTGTGGGTTGCTCATCAACTGCTGCTGGATCGCCGCGAGGTCGGCCGCCTGGGGGCTGGTGCCGGCGCCCGGGTAGGGCGCCGCGGTGGCGGGAGTGGATGCCGTAGCGCCGGGCGCCGCGCCAGCGCTCGCGGGACGGATGGCTAGCACCTGCGACTGGGGTATCGTCATCTCACCCAGGGTCGTGCTGCGCACGCGGTAGCCGCCATCCACGATCCCGATCAAGTCGGCGGTGATGACGCTGCCGTCGCGCAGTTCGATACGGTTCCCGGCGGCGCTCCCCTCACCCACGCCCAGGATGAGTACACAATACAGTGCGACCAGCGGCCCGCGGGTGCGCCGCTGACGCCACCGGTTGGTGTCGCAAAACACTGGCTGATTTTTCACGATGACCTCGGTGTGGTTGGTGTTTGGTTGGTCTGGGATGGTTTTATCATGGTCACCAGCCATGGTGCTCACGGCGAGAGTGTAGGCCGTTTTCGAGACACGCGAAGGGCCATTTGCGCCGGCCGCACGCCCCGTGTGTCATGCTGTCAGTCCAAGCGCCCAGCGAGGATCGAACATCAGATGCAACCCCAGAACCGCGAACTGTTCCTGTCCGGGATTGAGCGTGTGGTCGCGCAGGCCAGCGGGCACGCCGCGACTGCGGCCCAGAGCGGTCTACTGCGCCGTCGGCTGGACGGGCTCATCGATGCATTTCTGCTGCAATCCCAACCGATCGCCGGGACCCACGCGACCATTGTGCTCGCTGACATTCGCGGTTTTACGGCGCTCACCGAGTCCCTGCCCGCGCGGACCGTCATCGGGCTCCTTAACCGCTATTTTTCGGCCATGGGGGGCGTGATCAAGCGTCACGGGGGCGTCATCGACAAGTTCATGGGCGACGCGGTGATGGCCCTGTTCGGTGCGCCGGAACGCCGCCCCGATGACCTGCTGCGCGCCCTGGCCTGCGCGGTGGAGATGCAGCAGGCGATGGTGGAGTTCAACCGGGAGTCGCAGGCACGCGGGCAGCCCCGGCTCTATGTGGGGATCGCGGTGAACACCGGGGAGATGATGGCCGGCAGCTTCGGCTCCCGTCAATACAGTGAATACACGGTGATTGGGGACGCAGTGAACGTGGTGGCGCGCATGGAGCCCTTCAGTCTGCGCGGTCAGGTGCTGCTCAGTGAGTCGAGTCACGCCGGGGCGCGCGAGCACATCGAGATCGCCGGGATCAATGCGGTGCAGGTCAAGGGCAAGTCGGAGCCCGTGGTCCTGTATGAGTTGCACTGCGTCACCCACCCGCGGCGGCTGGTGGTTCCGCACGTGGAGGTGCGCCGCTCGCCGCGGGTGCCAGTGGATTTCCCCCTGATGTTCAGGCAGGTGGCCGGAAAATGCGTCCTCCCGGAGCCGTTGGTGGGGCGGGTGCTGGACATCGGCTATCACGGTTTGCTGATCGAGCTGCCGACCCGGGTGGAGCACGGCACCGAGTTGGTCGCCAATCTCGCGCCCTTCCTGCACGAGGAACCCGCGGGCGACCTCTATGCCAGGGTGGTGCGGGTGGCGCCCCGCGCCGGCCGGTTCGAGGCCAGCCTGCAATTCACCTCCGTGGACATTCCTGCTTACCACCAGGTGAAGCGCTTTGTCGATCGGTTGCTGTGGGGGCGGTGAGCCGCCTCGAGGGGGCGCAGGACACCCATGCGAGTGCGCGCCGCCGCACCGAGCGTTGCTCCGCAAGGGGTGAGACTACCACCTGACACCCGTGCCCCAGTCGGGAAGACTGACGACGGCGCAGCGAGCATGCCGCTTGCGGAAAGAATGGCCGCAACCCGGCCCCGGGTGTATCCACTAATCCCTATGAGCTTGAACATGAATTGGACAGAAGACACCGTATGGACCGCCGTGCTTGACGAAGCCTTGGCGCTACCCTCCATCATTGACGCAGTCGACGACGCCATCAATGAGTATCTGGTCTCCCGCAAGACGCACCTGATCATGCGGGCGATGACCTGGCGCTTGGTGGAGCAGATCATCGCGGAACTACCGCCCACTGGCAACCTGCGGGGGCGTCTCGTGTGGTCCTAACGGACGGACTTCAAAAGAGTCAGCAGATGCGCGGTAACTGCTCCCCGGCCAGCCAGTCGACGATGCGGCTGCCGCCGAAGATCGTCTCCATCTGCACGAAGCGATGGGGGTCGGCCACCACCTCGCCGATCAGGCTGGCCCCGGCACCCAGGGGGTGCGCGCGCATCACCGCCAGCAGCTCGGCCGCCCGCGCTCCCGGGCAAATGGCGATGAGCTTGCCCTCGTTGGCCACATAGAGCGGGTCGAGCCCCAACAGTTCGCAGGCGGCGGACACCTCCGGGCGCACCGGGATGGCGGACTCGCGGATCCGCATCCCGACCTGCGACTGCTGGGCCAGCTCATTGAGCGTGGTGGCCAGCCCGCCGCGGGTGGGGTCGCGCAGGCAGTGCAGATCCGGCACCGCGGCCACCATCGCCGCGACCAGGCCATGCAGTGCGGCGGTATCGGACTCAATCGCCACGTCAAAGCCCAGATTTTCCCGCCGCGACAGGATCGCGACCCCGTGGTCCCCCAAGGTGCCGCTGACCAGGATGGCATCGCCGGGTCGCGCCTGATCGCCGGAGATGGTGACGCCCGCCGGGACCACGCCCACCCCGGTGGTGGTGATGAAGACCCCGTCGCCTTTGCCGCGCTCCACCACCTTGGTGTCCCCGGTCACCACCGGCACCCCGGCCTCATTGGCGGCCTGCGCCATGCTGGCAACGATGCGCGCCAGATCCTTGAGCGGATAGCCCTCCTCCAGGATGAACCCGGCGGCCAGATACAAAGGCCGGGCGCCGGCCATGGCCACGTCATTAATGGTGCCGTGCACCGACAGACAGCCGATGTCACCGCCGGGGAAGAACAGCGGTGAGATCACATGTCCATCGGTGCTCATCACCAGGCGGCCCGGGGGCGGGGTGAACAGCGCCTGGTCATTGCCCTGGCGCAGCAGGTCATTGTCCAGGTGGGCATAGAAGACCTCGGCGATGAGCTGCGCCATGGCGCGCCCGCCGGCACCGTGACTCATATCGACGGTGCCGTGCTCCAGGTCCAGTCGAATAGCAAAGCGGCGGTTAGTGGTCATTGGGGTTCGTGATCTCATTCGTGGCGCTCGGGCGCGGAGCGCCGATCAGATTGGATGCGTGACACCGCGCAGCGGTGTCACGAGAGTTTCTCTAAGCACGCGGCTGCCGGAAGCGGCCATAGCTCCAATAGGCGGCGCAGGCACCCTCGGAGGAGACCATGCACGAGCCCATCGGGTTGTCCGGGGTGCAGACGGTGCCGAAGAGCTTACAGTCGGTGGGCTCCTTGATCCCGCGCAGGATTGCCGGGCAGGCGCACCCCTTGACCTCCCGCGCTTCGCCGATCGTGACGGCAAAGCGCCGCTCCGCGTCCAGGTCCGCATAGTCGTCGGCGAGTCGCAGTGCACTGTGGGGCAGGAAGCCAAGGCCCCGCCACTCAAAGGTTTCGCGCGGCGCGAACACCTGTGCCATCAGTGCCTGGGCCTTGCGATTGCCCTGTTCGGTCACGGCGCGGGTGTACTGGTTCTCGACCTCGCAGCGCCCCTCATTGAGCTGGCGGATCAGCATCAGGGTGGACTGCATGACGTCCAGTGGCTCGAAACCGGCGATGACGACGGGCGTGGCGAACTCGCGCGGTACGAAGGCATAGGGTTGGCTGCCGATCACTGAACTCACATGGGATGGGCCCAGGATGCCGTCGACCTGGACGCCGTCCGGACCCGCGGTGGTCAGGATGGTGCGCAGGGCCGGCGGGGTCAGTACATGATTACAGAAGATCGAGAAATTCTTGAGCCCCTCGGCGCGGGCCACCCGGGCCGCCACCGCGGTGGGTGGCGTGGTGGTCTCGAAGCCGATGGCGAAGAAGACCACCTGACGGTCCGGGGCCTCCCGGGCGATGCGCAGTGCGTCCGCCGTGGAGTAGATCATGCGGATGTCCGCCCCCGCCGCCTTGGCCTTGAGCAGGCTGCGGCGCTCGCCGGCGGGCACGCGCATCAGGTCGGCATAGGTGCAGAGGGTGACCTGATGCGCCGTGGCCAGTGCGATGGCGTGGTCGATCCGCGCCATGGGTAGGACGCAGACCGGGCAGCCCGGGCCATGGATGAAGCGCACATTCGCCGGCATCAGGTCCGCGATGCCGTAGCGGAAGATGGCGTGGGTGTGGCCGCCGCAGAACTCCATCAACCGATATTGCCGGTCGGGGCGCGCCGCCGCCGCAATCGCCGCGGCCAGCCCGCGCGCCAGGTGCTGGTCGCGGAACTCGTCGATATATTTCACGCCCCGGCCCTGTGGTCGCCGTCCATCAGCACCGGCTCGGCGTCGTCCACCAGCACCCCGGCCTCGCGCATCAGCGCCAGGGTCTCCTGCGCCTCCTCCTCGCTGATGCGATTCAGGGCATAACCGACATGCACGAGGACATAGTCACCCACGGCGGCGTCCTCGATCAGGGCGAGCGAGCACTCTCTGGTGACGGCCCCCAGGGCGATCCGGGCCGTCTCCCCGGTCGGGTCGATGGCGGTAATGCGGGCGGGGATGGCGAGACACATGGCGGCTGATCCTACGAGTGATCTGAAATGAGGTCGAAGTCGACGCAGGGGTCGACGGCGGTGATGAACAGGCGCGCCAGGGGCTCCAGGGTGGCCGCGGCGGTGTGCTCCATGATCCCGGCAAGCCCTGCCGCCACCACCCCGCTGGGGTGAAAGTTCCATTCGGTCGGGGCCAGGATGCGGTACTCGGCGATGTGCTCGCCGGCGAGGCGCACCCGATGGACCAGCAGCCCGCGGGCGGCCTGGACCTGGGCCAGTCCCACGCCAACACTGAGCCCTGGTGGCGGGGGGCACGGCGTCCCGGTCACGGCGTAGGTCGCGGTGAGCCCCCGCGCGACCTCGGTGAGTTGGGCCACGAGGCGCGGCAGGAGTCCGTTGCCAAAGTGTCCGGTCAGGTCCTGGACCAGTGGCCAGTCCAGCTGCCGGGTGAGTGCGCTGGTCTCGCGTGGCGCCCCGTCCCAGGTAGGCTTGGCCACGAAGGCGTCCACCGTCGGCTGCGCACCGGCCAGGTGCCGATCCAGGTCCGGCGCGGGCAGTTCGGGCAGGGCGCTGACCGCCGAGCGCCCGAGTCCGGCCCAATCCGCGGCCAGGACTCGCCGCACCAGCCGCGCCGCGGCCGTCTGCGTGCCCCCGGCCCAGGTGAGCAGGGCGGGCAGTGCATCGACTTGCGTGAGCCAGGTGTTCGGGGTCAGACCGAAGACCTGCCGGGCGCTGAGGTTCGCCAGTTCCAGGCGTGCCGGATCGGTGCTCGGTGCGGTGCCGGCATCAGCCCCGGGGACGAACAAATCGCACCCCGCGGTGAGGGTCGCCCGCCAGGCGCCGTCAGCAGCCATCGCCGCCGCCATCGTGGGGGTGTCCGGGGGCTCGCTTAAAGAGCACGGCCAGTCGAGCAGGATACGCCACAGGTGCTCGCGCACCGTCTCCGCCGCCACCAGCTGCCGACGCCGTGCCGCCACGTTGGGGTTGGTGGTCAGCCCCAGCGCCTGTTCGATGGCCGTCACGGCGGCTGTCGCCTGGGCGGACGCACAGACGCTGAACAGGGCCGGCAGCAGGCGCAGCGTTTGCGCGGTGTCGCGGCCCACCAGCAATCGGGCCGCCTGCACCGGCCGGGTCGAGGTGATGCCGACCCCACCCGGGTGGAGTTGGATGCGCAGTCTGCCGGCAGGATTGGTCATCGGGTGAGTGTACCCGAATCAACGGCTAGAATACCCGGTCCCTGGCCCCGCGATGGGCCTGCCCGAACTTCACAGGTCGCCTTCCCATGCTCACCAAGGATCAAGTGGACCGTCTGCGCGAGCCGATCCGCTTCGCGGCCGAACTCGCCGGCTGCACGCTCAGTATCGAGACCACCTGGGGGCTGTTTTCCCCGCGCGAGATCGACGAGGGCACCCGCCTGCTGCTGGCGCACCTTGATGTCGCGCCGGCCGCCGACTGCCTGGATCTGGGCTGCGGCTACGGCGCCATCGGGCTCGCGCTCGCCGCCCTGGCGCCGCAGGGGCAGACGCTGATGGTCGACAAGGACTTCGTGGCCGTGGACTGTGCCGAGCGCAACGCCCGGCGCAACCGGCTCGACAACGCCCGGGCGCTGCTCAGCAACGGCTTCGACCAGATACCGCTCGAGCGGCGCTTCGACCTGATCGCGAGCAATATCCCCGCCAAGGTCGGCAAGGAGCTCTTGTCGATCCTGCTGCACGACGCCCGCGACCGGCTGCGGCCCGGCGGCCGGCTCTATGTCGTCACCATCAGCGGCCTGCGCGAATTCATGAAGCGTAATCTGAAGGAGGTATTTGGGAACTACGACAAACTCAAGCAGGGCGCCCATTACACGGTGGGGATGGCGGAGCGCGCGCCATGACACTATTCGTCTCCGAGAACACCCTATCCCGCACGGAGCAAACCCTGGCCGATCGGCGCCTCTTTGGTCTGGATGCCGAACATTGGGAGGCCTTCATGTCGGCCCTTGATGCGCCGCCGCGACCCCTGTCGCGCCTGGAGCGACTGTTTTCCGAGCCGAGCGTTTTCGACGCGGTCTAAGGCTGGTGCGGCGGGTCTACCGGCACCGTCTCAACCATCGCCGGCCGTTCAGCGAAGCTCTGGTACCAGCCGGCGAGCCGCGGGTGGGCACTGCGCCAGTCGATCTCCGGCAGGCGGAAGCCGAGATACCCCAGCGCGCAGCCGGCGGCGATGTGGCCGAGGGTCAGTGCGCCGGGCAGGGTGGGAAGATCGCTCTCCAGGCGGGCGCAGGCGCGCTGTAGGGCCTCGATCCGGCCGGTCTGAAGCACCGGGTCTTCTTGGGCCATGGCCCGGCGGCGTTCCATCACCACCGCCACGGCGTCGTCCAGCATCCCATCCGCCAGGGCCTCGGTGCGCCGCACCGCCCAGTGTTCGGCGCCGGCCGGGGGGATCAGCTCAGGTCCTTCGCCATGGGCGTCGAGCCAGGCGCAGATCACCGGGCTGTCGTAGAGCGCGCTGCCGTCGTCCAGGATCAGGGTGGGGATGCGGCTCAGCGGGTTGGCCGCACGCAGCGCCTCATCCACACCATGGGCATTGGCCAGTCGCAGGTCGATGTGTCCCGCCAGGCCCTTTTCAATCATGGTCACGCGGACCTTGCGTACATAGGGTGAGGTCGTGCTGTAGAACAGTTGCATGGTGGGACTCCGTGAGCGCGAGTTCGATCAACCTAACAAAGAGCAGTGATCACGTCAAGGCGCCAAGCGGGCCAAGGTTTTTCAGTCCGTCATCGGCGCGGGGCCAGTCCCCCGGCGGGTTATCTGGAGGCTGAATCTACCCGATTTGTTCTTGGTGAGCTTGGCGCCTTGGCGTGAGCAATTCCCGGACTTGGGACCAAGCGAGGGTGATGTGGTCACGAGCGGCGTGGGTCACAACCGGGGAAAGCGCCGAGGCGTCGCCGCTCCACTTGTGCGATCCTGTACCTATTGGCTGTCCACGCCCCCATTTCCTGACCATCGACGTGCGGCCCCCCCCTCACTGGAGTTTCCATGGTCTACGATCTTCCTCAACTGTGCGCGCGGCTCGACATCCCGGTGCCCGCCTTGCGCACTGCCCTGGCGTCCCCCGAATTCCACGGGGTCAACACCCTGCAACTGGCTAGTGATACCGATCTGTGCTTCGCCGAGGGAACGGATCAGATACCCGCCGTGCGGCACTCGGGTGCGGCCGCGGTGCTGGTCCACAACAGCTTTCCGGCGGTGGCCGGACCGCTGCTGATCCGGGTGGCGGAGCCGCGCACCAGCTTCTTCCTGCTGGCGGAGTCCTTTCGGCCGACCTCGGAGATCCAGGGCATCCATCCGAGTGCGGTGATCGATCCGGGGGCGGTGCTCGGACCGGGGGTCGCGGTGGGGGCCTGTGCGGTGCTCGCCGACGGGGTCCGGGTGGGGGCGCGCTGCACCGTCGGTCCGGGTGTCTACCTGGGACCCGGGGTGACCCTGGGGGTGGATTCCGTGATCGAGGCCAACGCCACGCTGCACCGTGACACCAGTGTGGGTGATCGCTGCATCGTCCACTCCGGGACGGTGATTGGTGGGGACGGCTTCGGTTTTCACTGGGATGGGCACGCCCATCGCAAGGTCCCGCAGCTCGGGCGGGTGGTGATCGAGGACGACGTGGATATCGGCTGCAACTGCTGTGTGGATCGGGCGACCCTGGGCGAGACCCGTATCCGCCGGGGGGCCAAGATCGACAACCTGGTGCAGATCGCCCACAACACCGACATCGGTGCGCATGTGATCATGGCCGGTCAGTCCGGGGTGGCGGGGAGCAGCCGGGTGGGTGCCGGCGCGGTGATCGGCGGTCAGGTGGCGGTCTCGGACCATGTCGAGGTGGGGGCGGGGGCACGTCTGGGCGGCCAGTCTGGGGTGACCAAGGAGGTGCCGCCGGGCGCCGCGGTGTTCGGTACTCCGGCCCGGCCGCTCAAGGACACGCTGCGCGAGTTGGCGGCCCTGGCCCAGTTGCCCGGGCTGCTCAAGGCGTTCAAACGCCAGCAGCAGGAACTCGACGCCTTGCGCGGGCGGTGCGCCGACCTGGAGCGCCGGGCATGATGCCGCCTCGCTTCCGTGCCCGGTCTTGGCCTATCATGCCAGTAGTGAATTGAAGCCTGGGATGCGTTTACCCTGCGCGATTCGACCATCCCACTTGAGCCCACCCGGAGATGACCCATGACGATCCCCATCAGCGACCTTGAGGGCGCTACCGACGAGGTCGTCGACACACTGGCGCAGCGGGGTATCCGGGATAACGTGCAGTTGATCAAGGCCGCCGCCACGCCCGCCCTCCGCAAGGAGTTGGCCCGCCTCTGCGGCTGCGAGAACGCCGATATCCTCCATCTCGCTAATCGCTCCGACCTGGCGCGCGTGCGCGGGATCTCCGGTGTTTACTCGGACCTGCTGGAGATTGCCGGGGTCGTCACGGTGAAGGAACTGGCCAGCCGCCGCGCCGACCAGCTGTTTGCCAAGATCAACGAGACCAACGAGCGCGACAAGCTCACCACCAAGCCGCCGACCCAGTCCATGGTCCAGAACTGGATCGCCCAGGCCAAGGCCCTGCCGCCTATTCTCTCCTACTGACGGCGCGGGCCGTCGGGGTGCCGAGGCACGCCCGGCGCGCCGAAAAAAAGACCGCGACGACAGGAGTCTAACTGCCGTGACGGTCTAAGGGCTTGCTGCTTGGATGGACCGCGTGGCCGCCCGCGAGGCGAGTGGCCATGGTCGTTGCAGGCGCTCAACGCGATCAGAACGATGCCAGGCGGTCATTTCAGCGTGCGCTAACACTGTAACAGTGGGCAACGCAGGGCAACGTTGCGAATACGCAACGACAGGTTCTCGGCGAGCACCTGGGGGCGCGGCGACTCCTGGAAGGCCCTGCGGTGCGCCCGGTTGACGACAACCCCGGGGCTGCCTACATTCCCTGAGCAGCTACCCCCTTACACCGGAGCGACACCCGATGCTTCAGCCTGGCGACAAGGCACCCGTCTTTTCATTGCCCGACGCCGACATGGAGCGGGTCAATCTGGCCACCCTGATCGGGCAGCGTAACCTGGTCATCTATTTCTATCCCAAGGACGACACCCCGGGCTGCACCATGGAGGCGCTGGATTTCAGCGACCATCAGGCGGAGTTTGAGGCGGCGGATACCGAGGTGTTGGGGATCAGTCGCGATACCTGCGTCAGCCACGGGGCCTTCCGGGACAAGCACGGGCTCAGCCTGCGCCTGCTGGCCGATCCCGACGGTGAGGTCTGTGAGGCCTATGGTGTCTGGCAGGAAAAGGAGGCCCATGGTGAGAAGCGCATGGGCATCGTGCGCTCCACCTTCGTGATCGACAAGCAGGGCCTGATCCGACACGCCCTGGCGGACGTGAAGCCCAAGGGCCATGCCGTTCAGGTCCTGGGTCTGGTGCAGATGTTGTAGCTGCGGTTGCGCAGCCGCTGTGCGCGGCTGCGCGCCCCCACCGACGTGAAGCTGCGCACGCACATCCTGGTCTTTCTGCTGGTGTTCGGGCTCACGCCCCTGTTGTTGGCGGTGGCCATCGACCTGCCGCTAGTCATGGAGCGCACCGCGCTCTTCTATCAGCGCGCCTACCTGCTCAACCTGCGGGCGGACTTTCGCGACCTGGATCAGCACCTGGCGAGCTGTCATGAGATGATCCGGCTGCTGGCGAAGCTGCCGGAGGCCGCGGCGATCGTCGGTGCCCCGGTGGATCGGGAGCCGATCGCGGAGGCGCGCAGCCGCTACCTCGGCTGGGTCAATCAGTCCTTGGGCGAGCAACGCGACATCATCCAGATCCTGTTCCTCGACGATCAGGGTGAGACGCGGTATTGGCTGGCCCGTGACCCACGTACGCTGGACTGGCGGCCACCGGAGCGACCGCCCATCGCGCCGCCGCTGACCCCGAGCGCCGAGTTCGTCGCGGCGGGGCTCGCTTTGAACCCCGGTGCGGTGTTGGTCAGCCGCATCCGGGTTGACCCGGCGGCCGGTGCCGCCGATCCGCGTCGGTTCATGACCTTGAGTCTGGTGAGTCCGATCGGAGGTGGCGCGGGGCAGCCCCGGGGGGCGGTGGTCATGGGGATCGACGTCGGCGGTCTGGCCCAGTTCTACCGCGACACCGTCTGGGTCAACCAGGACGGTAGCTATCTGCGCCCGGGCCAACCGGTCGGGGGCGGGCCCGAGGCCTTTGCGGCTTTCCCCGGGCTTGAGAAGATATTCAGCCAGCGTACCCTTGCCCTGTGGACGGGGCCGGGCGGGGCGCAGTTCCTGTGGGTCCCCATGTTCGCCAGCGAAGACGGCCAGCCGCTGTGGGTCGGGCGCGCGGTCGACCCGACGCCGATCGAGACGTTCCGCAACGCGCTGATGGTGCGGGTGCTCTCGATCGTCCTGATCCTGGTCCTGGTGGTCCTGGTGCTGGCACGCTGGATCGCCAAGCGCGCCGCGCGCTTCGGGCAGGAACTGACCGATGGCATCACGGCGATCCTGCGCGACGGGTTGCCCCTGCGCTTTTTCTGGCGCGGCCCCCGGGAGATTCGGCAGCTCGGCGAGCAACTCACGGTCCTGGCGCAGACCCATGCCGAACACCTGCGCGACGCCCGCGAGCAGACCCGCGCGCTGGAGCGCTCCAATCGTTACAAGTCCGAGTTCCTGGCCAACGTGAGCCACGAGCTGCGTACCCCGCTCAACTCTATCCTGCTGCTCTCCAAGCTGCTCGCCACCGCCCAGGACGGCTTGTCGGAGGCGCAGCGCCATCAGGCGCAGGTGATCCACGCGGCCGGTACCGATCTGCTGAGCCTGATCGACGACATCCTGGACTGCTCCCTGATCGAGGCCGGCCCCGTCCCGATAAACCTGGAGCGCGTGGAGCTGGCCCCGGTGTTGCGGGGGCTTATGGCATTGGTCGAGCCGCTGATCGGGGATAAGCCGGTCACATTGCACCTCCGGGTCGATCCTGAGGCCCCGGGCCACATCGATACCGATCGGGAGAAACTGCGGCAGATCCTCAAGAATCTGCTCACCAACGCCATCAAGTTCACCGACCGGGGCCATGTCACCCTCAGCCTTGCGGGGAGCGGTGAGCCGGGGAGGCCACTGGCCATTGCCGTCACCGATACTGGGATCGGCATCGCCGCAGACAAGCAGGAGGTTATCTTCGGCGCCTTCCAACAGGCCGACGGCTCCACCCGTCGTCGTTACGGTGGGACCGGGCTCGGGCTTTCCATCAGCCGCGAACTGGCCAACCGCCTGGGGGCGCGCATCGCGGTGCAGAGCGCCCCCGGCGCCGGAGCCAGTTTTACGCTGCTGTTGCCCCTGTGCGCCCCAGAGGGTGTCAACGCGCCATCGGTGTCGACTAACTCTCTGCCGCTGCCGGTGGCGCCCGTGCCGGCTCTGGCCGCGGCGCCGACCGCAGCGAACGCGCCGGATGCCGGCCATTGGGTGTTGATCATCGACCGGGACGTCCACCGCCTGGTCCACTTGGCCGGACTCATCAGCGCCGAGGCACTCGCGGTGCAGAGCGCGGTGGACCTGGACGAGGCCCTGGAAACCTTGCAAGAGGAACCCGGCACCTGTGTGCTGGTGCTGTTGGCCGCGCGCGTGTCGGTGGCGGATACCTGTGATACGATTACGTACCTTTTGAAGGAAAATCAAGAGCGCGGGACCGCCGTCGCGGTCATGGGGGACGCCCTCACCCAGGGTCAGGCGGACGCCTGTCGGGCCGCCGGCGCGCTGGCCTTCCTGTCCACGCCGGTGGCGGCGACGGCGCTGCGCTCGGTCCTCTGTGCTCGCGCACCGGGCAGCGCAACCCCCGTTACTATGCGGGACGGCGCGTGAGATCATGAAATGAACGGTTACGCCGGATTCAAGCTGCTGATCGTCGATGATCATGCCAACAATCTGTTTGCGCTGCGTACCCTGATCGCGGCGCACATGGGCGCGGCCGTGCTGGAGGCCAGCTCTGGCCAGCAGGCCATCGACCTCACCCACGGCCACCCGGATATCGACCTGATCATCCTGGACGTGCAGATGCCGGAGATGGACGGCTTCCAGACCGCTACGCTGCTCAAGCTGCGCAAGCGCACCCGTGACATCCCCATCATCTTCCTCACCGCCGCCTTCAAGTCAGAGGAGTTCCAGCAGCGCGGATTTGCCGTCGGGGCCGTGGACTACCTGCTCAAACCCATCGACGACAACCTGCTGATCAACAAGATCAGCACCTACTTCCGACTGATCGAGAAAGAGCGCGGGCTCAACCGCGTGCTGGAGAGCCGCGTCGCCGAGCGGACGTTGGAGCTGGCGGCGGCACGGCAATACCTGGAGAACATCATCACTCATATGGGCGAGGCCCTCCTGGTCCTGGAGCCCACCGGCGTCATCAAACTGACCAATCCGGCCGCTTGCCGGATGCTGGGCTACGCCCCGGCCGACCTGATCGGCATGGCGATCGGCGATGTCTTCGAGGAGGAGGCGGACGAGGTGGCCGGGGCCTTTTGGGGCACCTGGTTGGAGGCCCTGATCCGCACCGGCGCCATCAGCAAGATCGAGGCCCGCTTCATCGCGCGGGACGGTCGGCGGGTGCCAATCCTGTTCGCCCGCACCGCGGTGACCGACAGCGCCGGGAGGCTGAGCGATATCATCTGTATCGCCAAGGATATGACCGGCTATGTCCGGATTGAAGCCGAGGTCGATCCCGCGACCACCCAAACGCGCAGTGCCAGTGAGCTGCCGCCGGAGCCTTTATGACGACCGACCCGCTCCATCCGGACCTGCCGGAGGACGCCCACACCACCCTGACCGCCAACGCACTCAAGGCGATGGCCCATCCCCTGCGCTGGAAGATTCTGTGCACGCTGGGGGATAAAGAGCTCTCGGTGGGTGAGATCGTGGAGCGCACCGGGACCTCGCAGAGCAACATCTCCCAGCACCTGGAGCAATTGCGCAACAAGAACATCCTGGTCTCCCGCAAGGAGGCCAACCGCATCTATTACCGCATCCGCAACGACCAACTGCTGGACCTCATCGGTATCATGCGTGAGGTGTTGTGCCCCGCCAACCTGGATGATCGCCACCCGCGTTAAGCGGCGTTTCAACCCACCCGTCCCACATCGAGAACGTGCGTCATGCTCCAGCCCAACGAATGGTTTACCGAGATCGTCGAAGACGAGGGCTCCGCCTTTTCACTGCGGGTAACCAGTAAGCTCCATGAGGAGCAGACCCCTTATCAGTTGATCGAGGTCTATGCTACCGCGGGGTTCGGTAACCTCATGGTGATCGATGGGTTCGTCATGCTCACCAGCCGGGAAAACTTCCTCTATCACGAGATGATGTCTCACCCGGCACTCTTCACCCATACCGACCCGCGGCGGGTCTGCATCATCGGCGGCGGGGATTGCGGTACGCTGCGCGAGGTCCTGCGGCATCCGGGCGTTGAATCCGTGGTCCAGATCGACATCGACGAGGGTGTCACCCGCGCCGCCGAGTGCTTCTTTCCCGAACTCACCGCCGCCAATCGTGACCCGCGCGCCCGCCTGCTGTTCGCGGACGGCATCCGCTGGGTCCAGGAGGCCGCGCCCGGGAGCCTGGATCTGATCATCGTCGACAGTACCGACCCGGTGGGGCCCGCCGTCGGGCTTTTCAGTGGCGACTTTTACCGCGATTGCGAGCGGGCGTTGGCACCCGGCGGCATCCTGGTCCAGCAGAGCGAATCGCCGCTCTATCACATGCACATCCTGACGCAGATGCATGTGGAGATGCGTCGTGCCGGCTTTGCGGATACCCGCAGTCTGTTCTTCCCCCAGGCCGTCTACCCCTCCGGTTGGATGACTGCCACCATGGCCCGCAACGGCGGGTCACTGGATCAATTCCGCGTCGAGGACGTGCGCGCCAAGCCCTTCGAGACCCAGTATTACAACGCCGAGATCCACCACGCGGCCCTGGCCCAGCCCGAGTTCTTTCGGCGCGCCCTGGCGCAGGCACTGGCGGCCTAGTACTACGAAACGCAGATACCACTCGGGCCATTGAGCAAATGCGGGAAAAATGGACAGGATTAACAGGATTTCTCAGGATTAACAGGATTTTTGGCTGTGACGTGCGATAACGACATATCCCGTAAATCCTGTTAATTCTGTCTATTTCCTCGGTTCATGCTGGCTCGCAAAATAGTAGCGGGACTTACGCCGCTCTGTCCTAGTACCCGGTTCCACCCAATGTTGCGTACCGACCCCAACGGGGTCGGACATACCAGCCCAGGGCAACGCCCTGGGTTAGCGTTGTTTATGCGGCCTAGCCCTGAAAGGGCGTGACATAACGACGGGGCTCGCTATGTCACTCCCCTTCAGGGCTGGGGTCTGTGATACGTCATACCCAGGGCGTTGCGCCTCAAGCTGCTATGTTGCGCCCCTTCGGGGCTGAGTCGGGCTGCAACGCAAACCGGAGCGGAGGCGTTAGCGTCGCGCTCGGAAAAAGGCGCGCAGGGTCTCGCCGCAGGCATCCGCCAGCACGCCGCCGGAGCAGGCGGTGCGGTGGTTGAAGCGGCCATCCGCGGGCAGCAGGTGGAAGACGCTGCCGCAGGCGCCGGCCTTGGGATCGGTGGCGCCATAGACCACCCGTTCGACCCGCGCATGGATGATGGCCCCGGCGCACATCACGCAGGGTTCCAGGGTCACATAGAGGGTGGAGCCGGGCAGACGGTAATTGCTCAAGTGTTGACCGGCCGCCCGCAGTGCCTGGATCTCCGCATGGGCGCTGGGATCGCTCGCGCCGATGGGGCGGTTCCAGCCGGCGCCGATGAGCGCCCCGTTGAGTACCAGGACGGCGCCGACCGGGACCTCACCCGCCGCCGCCGCCTGCTCGGCGAGTTTGAGCGCTTCGCCCATCCAGTGGATATCCTCCGGCGATGGACTGGGTGCGGGCTCGGGGTTGAGCTGGGTGTCCTCTGCCATCAGTGATATACCCGCGTTTCCGCGCCAAGGCCCGCGGTGTACAGATGGGCGAACATGTCATTGGCCTTCAGGTCGATTTCGTCCGCGTCATAAGCGCCTGGATCAGCAGATTTTCCGAATCGTCCTTGTTGGCCATGAGCTGCTTTCTCGTTGCTGCGGTGCGCCCACAACATCAGTTCGGATTGGGTTTGTCAAGTTTGAAATGCGGTCCGGATCGTCGTTCCGGCCGCCGGAGCACTGGAGCGCCGAACCGAAGTTGCGGCGAAACCTGGCACGTCATTCCCTCGTCGGGCTGGTCTTGGTCATCATCCAGGCCACCATGCCGGGCGCGAGGTCGTAGGTCCGCAGAGCGGACCTACGCAACTGAACGGTTATGGGAGCGGGCTCACGACTGGCGGCAGCCAGCGACCATCGCGCACGGCCTCATCGGGCCAGTAGATGCGCAGATAGAGCGAGAAGGGGCCGGCGGGCGCCGGCAGCCAGTTCGATTCGAGCGCTGCCCCCGGCGACTGCGCACCGGCATACAGTGTGAGCGAACCATCCGCGGCGTACTTCAGCCCCTTGTTCTTGGTCCCCAATGAATAGTGATTCAGGGGATTGGTATTGAAGAAATGCTGTGAATCGTACAGGGTGAGTGACCAGAAGCCCTGGCCCGGCGGCAGTTTGCCGGGTGCGAAGCGGATGGCATAACCGTTCGCGCCCTGGAGCGGCTGGCCCTGGCTGTCGCCATCGGTATAGAGGTAGGCCGTTTCCTCGGGTCGATTGTCGAGGATGTTGGACTTGCCGGAGGCCGTGCGGTTGAGATAGTCGGTGCCCCACTGGCCATTGTCCAGGGGCGTGTTCCAGCCATTGCCCGCGGGATGGCCGTTGTAGCGCCACTGCATCAGGGGCGTGATCAACTCCGCCTCGGCCGCGCGCGCGGCCTGCACCAATGTGTCGTTGACCGTCGGGTTGGCGGCGGCGGACCGCAAGACGCTGCCGATCCAGGCATAGAGTGCCTCCTCGCCCGGCTGCGGCGGTAGCTCACTGAGCACGGCCGGCAGTTCATCAAAATAGGTGTCGGGATTCACAAACGGGCGCTCGTCTGTGCCCGGCTTGACCTGTACCGGGTAATGCGGCAGTTGGTGCCAGTCCCTGTGCTTGACCGTGCCGTCGAACTGCGACACGGGATAACAATCGATGGCGCCAAGCACCGGCTGGATCGCTTGGCGATCATCCGCCGTGTCGTCCATGAAGATGCGCGGCAGGAGAAATGCCCGGCGCGTGGTGGACCTGACCACACCGGTGATGCCGGCCGGCGTGGCCCCGCTCCAGTTGGGACCGACCAGCAAATAAAAGCCCGGTTTGGTCCCGTATTGTTTGCCTATCCGTGAAAACTCGTCGGTGCGCATATCATAGAAGCCAAAGACCCAGAAGCGTTCGCCGAAGTCCGGGATCTGGCAGACGGCTGGCTGCTGACCCAGATCGAAGAAGCCGCTCCCGTAGACCACGTCCTGATTCGGGCAGGCGATGCCTCGTTCACTGGCGTTGACATAGTCGGTCAGCATGGCGAGCCCGTTATAGCCTAAGGGCAACACCCCGCCGATTAGCCCGGGTGCGGGCAGGCGTGCTGCGGCAGCGGCGCGGTTGGTCATATTCACCAGCGGCCAACCCCACAGATAGGCCATTCGCCCGACCGCCTGGACATAGGCCGGTGTAAGCAGGTTGCCGGCCGCCGGGTCTGGTGATTGACCGGCCTTGGCGGACAGCGGCACCGCCGGTTCGCCGCCGAGCGCGGTGGCCGTCACGAGGACTGCCGCCAACGCCACCTTGGTTATCGTCGCAGGGATCATAGAGGATGTCATCGGATCACTCCGTCGGATAAAGCCCTACACTCACGCCCATCCGCACCACCGATGCGTGCGGCGGGCCCCCTACCATCTTCGATTGCCGAGCGTTGCACCCCCCGGCGTTGCGCGGGGATCGGGTCGTCACCCTGGCGATACCGCTGCGGAGGCTGGAGCAGTGTCAGGAGAGACCCGCTGGGGGGCTGAACGATTACGGCCAGTTAACTATAGCAGGTGGGCCGGGGAGGCGGGGCAAGCAGGATCGCTGTTGAGCCTGGTCTCAGTCCAGCCGCGGTTGCAGAAACTGCACGGTGGGGACCTGGATCCGCAGGTCTTTCGAATAGTCTTGGTTGGCCATGTGCTGCCCTCTGCCTGCCCGCCTGCGCCTTTCACATCCGGTCCGCTTCGTCAAAACCGGTTGAGCTGGCGATAGTCTGGCACAAACGGATCGTTCCTACGCCAGTGCTACTGGCTCGTGCGTCGCGGCGCGCGGGGGTGTTCCGCGGCGGCGGCCCTGCGCGTGTGCCGGCAGCCGTTCTTGACCTGTCTTCGGGCACTTCTTCGGTGCAATCACCAGCTTCTTGCATGCAATCAGGTCTTACTTGCATGCAAGTAGGCGCTACTTGCACGCAGGCTCCCCGTGCTGGTGCGCTTCTGCGACAAACAAGATTTCCAGTCAGTCACTTAGTGGTGATGCGCGAAGGGCTCCGCGGGCTGCAAGAAATGGCTGAGTGCGTGCAAGTAGCGGGTGATTGCACGCAAGACAATGCATATGACAGATCATCACGTCGGCCAGCGCGCCGTTGAGTCACCGGGTGTCCACGTGCGCCAGCTTCGCCGACGCATTTTGCGGCCCATACAGGCGCGCCTGCGCGTCCTTGCGGGCGATATCTGCTGCATTGTGCGCGAGCCGGGCGGGGCATTCGCCCCGCCCGAAACGTTTTCGGTCATCAGAGTAGGGCAGGTTGCCAGCGCCCTAAACGTTCGGGCCGGGGTCACAGATCCCGGCCCGCGCGGTCCGCACTATCGGCGTTGCGCCTCCGCGATCCGCTCGAGCGCCAGTTCCGGTGAAGGCAGGCTCAGGAAAAACAGCTTGATATGATAGGCGAATGCCTGCCATTCGGGGATCTTGCGTGCGTAGCCGAACCCGGAAAGGGTGGTCTCAAAGGCGAAGCTATCCCGCCGTTCGACGTGCCAGGCTATCTGTTCCAGCATCAGCTGTCCGGCCTTCACTGCGGCGGCCTCGGGCCGAAACGGCGACAATCCGGCAGCGATCAGATCGGCATTGACGAATACCGGGCAAGCGGCCTCTTGCGGCAGGAACTCGCGGGTGAAGGTGGTTTTGCCCGCACCGTTGGGGCCGGCAGAAGATAATGATCTTCTGCTGGCTCATGCCGCCTTGTCCTGCGGCAACGGGATGCCGGAAACATCGAGTTGGCCGGACATCAGTTTGCTCGTTTGCTCGTTCCCAAGCTCTGCTTGGGAATGCGGTCTTGGAAGCTATGCTTCCCGAACTCGCAAAGCAGAGCTTCTCGGGCCGCGTTCCCAAGGGGACCTTGGGAACGAGGGGAACGCTCGCTCATCAGGTATTGCGGCGCAGAGCGCCAGACACGGGCGTGACACCGCTTGAGCGGTGTCATGAGGATCTGTTATTCCCACTCAATGGTGCCCGGCGGTTTGCCGGTGATGTCATAGACGACACGGGAGACGCCGGGGACCTCGTTGACGATCCGCCGACAGACGAGATCCAGGAAGTCGTATGGCAGGTGCGCCCAGCGCGCGGTCATGAAGTCGATGGTCTCCACCGCCCGAAGTGCAATGACGTGGGCATACTGGCGGTTGTCGCCCACCACGCCGACCGAGCGCACGGGCAGGAAGACGGCGAACGCCTGGGAGACCTTGTCATAGAGGTCCGCGCGGTACAGCTCCTCGATAAAGATGTAGTCGGCGCGGCGCAGGGTCTCGGCGTACTCATGGTGCACCTCGCCCAGGACACGCACTCCAAGTCCCGGCCCCGGGAAGGGGTGGCGATAGACGATCTCGGCGGGGAGTCCCAGCTCGACACCGATGCGCCGCACCTCGTCCTTGAAAAGTTCGCGCAGCGGCTCGACCAGCTTGAGCTTCATGTGCTCAGGCAGGCCGCCCACGTTGTGGTGCGACTTGATGACCTTGGCCTTTCCGGTCTTGGCGCCGGCCGACTCGATCACGTCCGGGTAGATGGTACCCTGGGCGAGCCAGCGCACCTCGGTAATCCGGCCGGCCTCGTCGTCGAAGACGTCGATGAAGGTTCTGCCGATGACTTTGCGCTTCTGCTCCGGGTCAGTGACGCCCTTGAGCCCATCGAGGAAGCGGTCGGCGGCATCCACCCGGATGACCTTCACTCCCATGTGTTTGGCGAAGGTGGCCATCACCTGCTCGCCTTCACCCAGGCGCAGCAGGCCGTTGTCGACAAAGACGCAGGTGAGCTGGTCGCCGATGGCGCGGTGCAGCAGGGCGGCGACCACGCTGGAGTCCACCCCGCCGGAGAGTCCGAGCAGGACCTGGTCGGTGCCGACCTGGGCACGCACCGCACTGATGCTGTCGGCGATGATGTTGTCCGGGGTCCAGAGCCGGTCGCAGCCGCAGATGTCGTGGACGAAGCGCTCCAGGATACGCCCGCCCTGGTGGGTGTGCGTCACCTCTGGGTGGAATTGGAGTCCATAGAAACCGCGGTCCTCGTCGGCGATACCGGCCAGCGGTGCGTTGGGTGTCTCGGCGATGACGCTGAACCCGGCGGGCAGTGAATCCACCCGGTCGCCATGGCTCATCCAGACATCCAGTAGACCATAGCCCTCGGGGCTCACGCGGTCTTCGATGGCGTTCAGCAGGCGGGAGTGCCCGCGGGCGCGCACCTGGGCATAGCCGTATTCACGATGTGCTGAGGGGACCACTTGGCCGCCGAGCTGGGCGGTCATGGTCTGGAGTCCGTAGCAGATGCCGAGCACCGGGACGCCTAAGGTGAACACCAATGGGTCGGCGCGTGGTGTTTCGGCCTCATGGACTGATTCCGGACCGCCGGAGAGGATCACGCCCTTCGGGGCGAAGGCGCGGATGGCCTCCGCCCCCATATCCCAGGGGTGCAGCTCGCAATAGACCCCGGCCTCACGCACCCGCCGGGCAATGAGTTGGCTGTACTGGGAACCGAAGTCCAGGATCAATATACGGTCGGCGTGGATGTTGGCCATGTGTGGAATCGGTTCCGGCAGGGAAAGTAGAAAAGGCATTAAACAGATTGATTGTTGGCGCCGGATGGCGCCTCAAGCGCCATCCGGCGCCAGCAATCAATTGTCGATGCGGTAATTCGGCGCCTCTTTGGTGATCTGCACATCATGGACATGCGACTCGCGCATCCCGGCGCTGCTCACCCGCACGAATTGCGGTTTGGTGCGCATCTCCTCAATGGTGGCGCAGCCGGTGTAGCCCATGCCCGACCCCAGGCCGCCGATCAACTGGTGGATGACGTTAAGGACGCTGCCCTTGTAGGGTACCCGGCCCTCAATGCCCTCGGGCACCAGCTTGTCCTTCTCGGCGTCCTCCTGGAAATAGCGGTCGCTGGACCCCTCCTTGGCGCCCATGGCCCCGAGCGAGCCCATGCCGCGATAGGACTTGTAGGAGCGGCCCTGATAGATCTCCACCTCGCCCGGTGCCTCGTCAGTGCCGGCGAAGAGCCCGCCGATCATCACGCTGTCGGCGCCGGCCGCGATCACCTTGGCCACATCCCCGGAATAGCGCAGGCCCCCGTCGGCGATCACCGGGATGCCGGTGCCTTCCAGGGCCTCGGTCACGTTGGAGACGGCGGTGATCTGGGGTACACCCACCCCTGCAACGATGCGGGTTGTACAGATTGACCCCGGCCCAATGCCGACCTTGACCGCGTCCGCACCGGCGTCCGCCAGGGCGCGGGCGGCGTCCGCGGTGGCGATGTTGCCACCGATGACCTGGACCGAGGGGAACTGCCGCTTGACCCACGCGACCCGGTCGAGCACGCCCTGAGAATGACCGTGGGCGGTGTCGACCACGATGACGTCCACCCCAGCCTCCACCAGTGCGGCAACCCGCTCGTCCGTGCCCCGGCCGACACTCACCGCCGCCCCGCAGCGCAGGCGCTCGTGGTGGTCGCGCGATGCCTTGGGGAAGTCTTTGGCCTTCTGGATGTCCTTCACCGTGATCAGCCCGCGCAGCTCGAAGCGATCGTTCACCACCAGCACCTTCTCGATGCGGTGCTGGTGCAGCAGTCGCACCACCTCGTCCCGGCTCGCCCCCTCCCTGACCGTCACCAGACGTTCCTTGGGGGTCATGATGGCGGAGACCGGCTCGTCCATGCGGGTCTCGAACCGCAGGTCGCGGCCGGTGACGATGCCGACCAGTTTGCCGTTCTCGGTCACCGGGACACCGGAGATGTTGTGCGAGTGGGTCTGACGCAGCACTTCGGCCACGGTCACGTCCGGGGACACGGTGATGGGGTCGCGGATGATGCCGCTCTCGTACTTCTTGACCGTCAGCACTTCGCGCGCCTGACGCTCCAGGCTCATGTTCTTGTGGATGATGCCGATCCCGCCCTCGAGCGCCATGGCGATCGCCAGGCGCGACTCGGTCACCGTGTCCATGGCGGCCGAGACCAGCGGAATCCGCAGCACGATGTCGCGGGTCAGCTTGGTCTGGAAGCTGACCTCGTTGGGCAACACCCGGGAATGGGCAGGGACGAGCAGGACGTCGTCGAAGGTCAGAGCTTCCTGGATCAGGCGCATGGCTTAGGGTACTCCGAAGGGGCGGCTGCCCCGGAAAAGTAACCTGCTAGTATATGTTTTCTGACTGGGGACGTAAACTTCCCCGGCACGACGCCAGCCATTCCAAATTTGAGTCTATCTCGTGTGCGGTCGCCTCCGGGTCTGACGCGGAGTCGGTCGCAGGCCCTCACTCTAGACCGTGTAATGCGATCTTTCCATACCGGGCGACAAATGGGTATAATTGCCCGCGTTTTGACTGGATAGCGCCCCACGGTCCCGTGATCACTGGGGGATCGGCTGTTGTCGCTTAAGTCTATCTATCAGATTTCAGAAGGAAAAAGTTTTTCTGCATTGCGCGAGGTTAGCCTGTAAGCGACCTCGCCTCGCCTCAGCGCCGGCATGGTCCGCGCCGCTCGCCATAACGCCCGTTGACATGGAGCATCCCGACCGATGAATACTGCACTCTCGCCTGACGTACCCGTTGTGATGACACCGTCCCGGCGACCTGGCCTCGCCTGGGCCGTGCTGGCAATGTGTTGGTTATTGCTGGGAACGGCGAACGCGACCCAGGCCGGCAGTATTACCGGCACCGTGACTGCGGCGGGTGGCGGCCCTTTGTCGGGTATCGGCCTCTCCCCCAGTCAGTGGAACCCCGCTGCGAACTTCTGGCAGGTACTGCCCTCTCTCACCAGCACGGCGGCCAACGGGACCTATACGCTCACCGGACTGGCCGCCGGAACCTATCGTGTTTGTTTCAACGATTGGAGTCTCGGTGCCTATGCCTCCCAATGCTACAACAATGCCGGCAATCTGGACACCGGTGCTGACGTCATCGTGACCGACGCTGGAACCATTTCCGGCGTCGATGCCCAATTGGTGCCTGCTGCACACATCACCGGTACCGTGACCAACGCGGCCGGCGGCCTCGCGGCGGGCATCCAGATCCAGGCCTCGACCTGGAGCGCCGCCAGCAATGGCTGGCAATGGGCGAGAAGCAGCACGACCGGCCCCACCGGGACCTATGACATCGGCGGGCTGTCCGCCGGGACGTATCGCATCTGCTTCAGTGACATGAATGGCGTTTATACCTCTCAGTGCTATAGCAACGCGAGTGATGTCTACGGCGCTATGAGCCTGCCCGTGACTGCCGGGCAGACCGTTGCCAACATCAATGCTCAATTGGCGTCGGCCGCACACATAACGGGCATCGTGACTAACGCGAACGCGGTCGGCTTGGCGGGCATCCAAGTACAGGTCCAGACGTCATACGGTCAAAATTTCTGGCAGCCGACAATAAATAGCACCGCCACTGGTCCGAATGGGGCCTACGATCTCGGCGGACTGTCCGCCGGGACCTACCGGGTCTGCTTCAGTGACCCGAATGGTGTCTATGCCTATCAGTGCTATAACAATGCGAACAATGTCAACGGTGCTGTTAGCCTGTCTGTGACTGCCGGGCAGATCGTCCCCAACATCAACGCCCAACTGGTGCCCGCCGCACACATCACGGGCACCGTGACCAACGCGAGCGCGGTGGGCTTGGCGGGCATCCAAGTACAGATCCTGACCTGGGATGCCAATCAAAATTTCTGGCAGTATGCAAGCAGTAACACCTCTACTGGCCCAAATGGGACCTACGATCTCGGCGGGCTGTCCGCCGGGACCTATCGCATCTGTTTCAATGACGTTTCTGTTGTTTATACCGCTCAGTGCTATAGCAATGCGAGTGATGTCAACGGCGCTATGAGCCTGCCCGTGACTGCCGGGCAGACCGTTGCCAACATCAATGCTCAATTGGCGTTGGCCGCACACATAACGGGCATCGTGACTAGCGCGAACGCGGTCGGTTTGGCGGGCATCCAAGTACAGGTTCAGACGTCATTCGGTCAAAATCTCTGGCAGCCGACAATAAACAGCACATCCACTGGTCTGAATGGGATTTACGATCTCGGTGGGCTATCCGCCGGGACCTACCGCATTTGCTTCAGTGACCCGAATGGCGTCTATGCCTCGCAGTGCTATAACAACGCGAACAATGTCAACGGTGCTGTTAGCCTGCCTGTGACTGCCGGGCAGATCGTCCCCAGCATCAATGCCCAATTGGCGCCTGCCGCACACATCACGGGCACCGTGACCGACGCGAGCGCAATGGGCTTGGCGGGCGTCCAAGTACAGATCCAGACCTGGGATGCCAATCAAAATTTCTGGCAGTATGCAAGCAGTACGGTTACCGGCTTGAATGGGGCATACGATCTCGGCGGACTGCCAGCCGGGACCTACCGGATCTGCTTTAATGACTTTACAAATGTCGCTTATCTCTCTCAGTGCTATAGTAATCCGAGCGAAGTCAACGGTAGCCTGCCCGTGACTGCCGGGCAGACTATTGCGAACATCAATGCCCAATTGGTGCTCGCTGGTCATGTGACCGGTACCGTAACCGCTGCCAGCCATCCCGTCGGAGGGTTAACAGTACAAGCCCAGGCCTGGAACGCCGGCACGAATTTCTGGGATTGGATGGGCAATACCTTCACCGCTGCCGACGGGACCTACAATCTCGCGTTGGGCGCCGGGACCTACAGGATTTGCTTCGGCAACTGGAGTGGCACCAGCCTCTATGTCACCCAGTGCTATAGCAATGTGCCTACTCAGAGCGGCGGCCTTGACGTGACCGTGGCCGCCGGACAGACTGTGCCGAACATCAACGCCCAATTGGCTCTCGCCGGTTACGTGACGGGTACCGTGACCGTCGGGGGCAGTCCGGTCGGGGGGCTAATAGTACAGGCCCAGACCTGGAACGCCGGAACGAGTTCCTGGGATTGGCGGGGCAACACGTTCACTGCCGCCGACGGGACCTACAATCTCACGCTGGGTGCAGGGACCTACCGGGTCTGCTTCGGGAACGGGAACGGGAGCGGAAGCGGGAACGGTGGCGGCTCCTATGCCTTTCAGTGCTATAACAACGCACCCAATCAAAACAGCGGTACTGACGTGACCGTGATCGCGGGGCAGACCGTGCCCAATATCAATGCCCAATTGGTGTCCGCTGGTCCTGCGACTTGGCTGGCACTGCCCAGCCGCGGCGGTTGGCGGGCGATCCTGGAGTACTGAGCGCACCGCACGTGGGCTTGCAGCGAGCACCTGTTCGCCATGGGCCAGCCAGGCTGGAAATCGACACCGACGGCCGCCGCATCGTCCTTCGGCCTGCCACTCGCGCCCGTCCGAGCTAAACCCTGGCGCAGTTGCTTGACGGACTGGCCCCCGCTGAGCCGCTGGCGACCGATGCGGCCTGGGAGCGCGCCCGCCCCGTTGGCAAAGAGCCGATATGAGCCGCACGCCCAAGTGCGGCGATAGCGATGATCAGGGCCGAAGCGGGTGTCACGCGTATGGCGCGCGGTAGGCTCGATTCGCTTCTCAGACCTTGGCTCCGTCCTCCGCTGCCCCCCTTGGCACCCTGAACCAGGCCGCATAGAGCGCCGGCAGGAACACGAGCGTCAGCGCGGTGGCGGTGAGGATGCCGCCCATCATGGAGACTGCCATGGGACCGAAGAAGGCGCTGGGGACGAGCGGGATCATGCCGAGCACCGCGGCGGCGGCGGTCAGTACGATCGGGCGGAAGCGCCGTGTCGTGGCTCCGATGATGGCATCCCGGGCCGGCTCACCGACGGCGCGGTCCTGCTCGATCTGGTCGACCAGGATGATGGAGTTGCGCATGATGATGCCGGACAACGCGATGGTCCCCAGCATCGCCACGAAGCCGAACGGCAAGCCGAAGGCGAGCAGCCCGGCGGTGACGCCGATGAGCCCCAGGGGCGCCGTCAGCAGGACCATGAGCGTGCGCGAGAAGCTCTGCAACTGGAGCATCAGGAGCGTCACCACCACCGCGAGCATCAGCGGTACCCCGGCCGCGATCGAGTGCTGGCCGCGCGCCGACTCCTCGACCGCACCGCCGATCTCGATGCGGTAGCCGAGCGGTAACTTGGCGCGCAGCCCCTCCAATTGCCGATCGATCCGCTTGGCCACGTCCGGCCCTTGCGCCTTGCCCAGCACGTCGGAGCGCACCGTGACGGTCGGCAGGCGGTCGCGCCGCCAGATGATGCCGTCTTCCTGCTCATAGCGGATCTCGGCCAACTGGGTGATCGACACCGCCCGGCCGTTGCGCGATGGCAGCGCCAGGTCCTTGATGGATGAGAGTCGCGCGCGCTCGGTGGGGGCGCCCCGCAGCACCACCTCGATCTGCTTGTCGCCCTCGCGGACATAGGTGACCGTGAGCCCGGACATGGTGCTGTTGAGGAACGCGGCCAAATCCTGGGACGAAAAACCCAGCACCCGCGCCTGGTTCTGGTCGACCTTGAGTCGGACCACCTTGGTCGGCTCGTCTGAGTCGAACTGGGCGTTGGTCACCTGTGGGTCGGTGCGCACCACGGACATGACCTGCTGGGAGACGGCGCGTACCCGCCCCAGGTCCTCACCGGAGATCCGGAACTGCACCGGGAACCCCACCGGCGGTCCGTTCTCCAGTTCAGTCACCCGCCCGCGCAGACCTGGGAAGTCTTCGTCGAAGCGTTTCACGAGTCGCGTGCGCAGCCGTTTGCGTTCCTCGACCCCCTTGGCGACCAGCACGAACTGGGCAAAATTCGCACTCGGCAACTGCTGATCGAGCGGCAGATAAAAGCGTGGACTGCCCACGCCCACATAGGCGACATAGCTCTCCAGGTCAGACTCGCCGTCGAGGAGCTTCTCCATCCGCTGCGCCTGCGCAGCCGTGGCGGCGAATGAACTGCCCTCCGGGAGGCGCAGATCCACGATCAGTTCGGGCCGTGAGGACGATGGGAAGAATTGCTGTGGGACTAACCGGAAGGCAGCCAAGGAGCCGACGAACACGACGATTGTGGCGGCGATGACGATCCAGCGATGGGCCACACTCCAGCCCACCAGCGCGCGGAAGCGGCGATAGAAGGGCGTGTCATAGACGTGGTTGGGGTCGTCGTGGGCGACCGCCTGGGGCGCCGCCGGCGCAGGTTCCGGGCGCCCGCGCAGCCGTGCGAGCAGCCGCACCACAAGCCCCGCCCGCCGCGCCTGGTGTACATCGGGCAGTAGCAGATAGCCCAGGTAGGGGATCACAATCACCGCGGCGAACCAGGAGGCGATGAGCGCAATCGCCGAGACCTGAAACAGCGAGCGGGTATATTCGCCGGTCGTGCTCTTGGCCAGCGCGATCGGCAGGAAGCCGGCAACGGTGATGAGGGTGCCCGTGAGCATCGGGAAGGCGGTGCTCGAATAGGCGAAGCTGGCGGCACGCACGCGGTTGAAACCCTGCTCCAGCTTGATGGCCATCATCTCCACCGCGATGATGGCGTCGTCCACCAGCAGGCCGAGCGAGAGGATCAGCGCCCCCAGCGAGATCTTGTGCAGCCCAATGCCGAACAGCCACATACAGAGAAACGTGGTGGCGAGCACCAGCGGGATGGCCACCGCCACCACCAGCCCGGTGCGCAGTCCGAGGCTGACCAGTGAGACCGCGAGCACGATCGCGACCGCCTCGGCGAGTGACTTGACGAATTCACTCACCGACCGCTCCACCGCGCGCGGCATGCTGGCCACGTGCCCGATCTCCATCCCGATCGGCAACTCGGCCGCCAAGAGGGCGAGCCGTGTATCGAGCGCGCGCCCCAGGGCGATCACGTCGCCGCCGGCGACCATCGTGACCCCGATCCCCAGCGCCTCGCGCCCGTGCCAGCGCATCTTCTGCTGGGGTGGATCGACATAGCCGCGCGTGATCTGCGCGATGTCGCCCAAGCGGAACAGGCGGTCATTGACCCGCAGGGCGATGTCCTGGACCGCATCGAGCGAATCGAAGGCCCCGCTCGGGCGCAGATAGATACGATCGGTCGGGGTCTCGAAGGCACCGGCGGCCACCACCGCGTTCTGGGCCGCGAGGGTCTGCGCGATCTGCGTGGGCGAAATCCCCAGCAGCGCCAGGCGCGCATTCGCGAGCTCGATGAAGATCTTCTCGTCCTGCTCACCAATGAAATCGACCTTGGCCACCGTCGGCACCCGCAGCAGCTCGGCGCGGATGCGGTCGCCCGCGTTCTTCAGATCGCGGTAGGTATAACCCTCGCCGGTGATCGCGTAGAGGTTGGTGTAGGTGTCGCCGAACTCGTCGTTGAAGAAGGGTCCCTGGATGCCGGGCGGCAGGTTCTGGCGGATGTCGCCGACCTTCTTCCTGACCTCATACTGGAGCTCCGGGATGGCGTTGGGCGGCAGCGAGTCCTGCAAGGAGACGAAGATCAGCGACTCGCCCGGCCGGGAATAGCTGCGCACGAACAGCAGCGGCAACTCCTGGAGCTTGCGCTCGATCCGGTCGGTGACCTGCTGCTCGACCTCGCGCGCCGAGGCGCCGGGCCAGGTGGTCTTTACCACCACGACCTTGAAGGTGAATGGCGGGTCCTCGGATTGCCCGAGTTGGCCATAGGCGAAGGCGCCCGCCAGGGCCAGCAGACAGATCAGGTAGAGGACGAGCGGGCGGTGGCGCAGTGCCCAGGCGGACAGATTGAAGCCCTGGCGCGGCCGGTCGGAAGTCGTGTGCGGCATGGTCCTAAATCAGGCTCAGTTCGCGCGTGCCGTCGCCGCGGCCGGTGGCGGCGGGGCGGGGCGCCCGGCCTCCTCGTAAGGCCGGACCTTTTGCCCTTCGTGGAGCTTGTTGGCGCCGGTGGCCACCACCCACTCGCCGGCCGCAAGTCCGGCGGCGATCACCACGCCGTCCTCCCGATACTGCGCGATCGTGACCGGGCGCAGCGACACGTGGCCAGTGATGGGGTCGTAAACCCACAACGCCGCACGGCCATCGAGCGCCTGGTAGAGCGCGGTGGACGGCAACAGGCTCGCCGTCGCGGCGCCCCCATCGGCGAGGATGACGTTGGCGGTCATGCCCCACTGCATGGCGGGCGCCGGATCGACGACGGTGACGCGCACCGTGAAGGTCCGGGTGACCGGATCGACCGCCGGTGAGACCTCACGGACCCGTCCGCGGTAGCTGGTCGCCGGATCGGCCGCCAGGACCACCGTGATGCTGTCCGCCGCCTTGAGTTCGTCGATCCGCCCCTCCGGGACGGCGATGACGACCTCGCGCTCGCTGTCGCGGGCGTGGCGCATCACCACCTGGCCCGCCGCGACCACCTGGCCCGCCTCCGCGGTGACGGTGGTGATCACCCCGTCCTCGGGCGCGATCAGTGTGGCATAGGCCGCCTGGTTCTGGGTTACGGCCAGGTTGGCCTGCGCCTGGTCGAGCTTCGCGTGGCTCGCCTTCATGGCGTTGCGCTTGGCGTCGAGCGCCGAGGCGCTGATGAAATTCTGCTTGAGCAGGTTCTCATAGCGGTCGAACTCGGCCTTGGCGAAGTCGGCATCGACCTGCGCTGCCGCCACCTGCGCCTGCGCGGCCTCGGTCTGCAAGGCGACATCCGCCGGATCAAGCCGCGCGAGCACCGCGCCCTTGCGCACCCGCGCCCCGGCATCGACGGCCCGCGCGACGATCTTGCCGCCGATCCGAAACGCCAGGTCCGATTCATAGCGGGGCTTGACCTCGCCCGCGAACAGCGCGGTTTCGGTGCCGCTCCCCAGCACCACCTGGGTGAGCAGGACGGGGCGGATTACGTCCGCAATCGGCGCGGGTTTTCCGCAACCGGCGACGGCCAGCGTGACCGCTGCCAGGATGATGAGTGCGTGCTGTCGCATGTTCATTGCGTGTCTCCTGCGGCGGGTGGCGCCGCGATGGTTCCCTGCCAGAACGCCCGGAGCGCTGCCTCCAATTCCTCGGGGTAGCTCCAGGCAAACGCCGGCGGCAGTTCTTCAGCCGCCCCCGACGCACAGCACAGCCCGCCGCCGATGGCGGCCGACATCTGCCAGAGTCCGAGGATCAGCGCGTAGCAGCGGCGCAACAGCGCCACGCCGCGGCCCGGTGCCGGCGTCCGCAGGGGGAAATGGCGCTCGATCCCGGCGCCCGCGCGTTCGAGTCGGGCGGCCATCCGGTGCTGGAAGGCGAGCGTGGCCGCGGGTGGGATGCAGTGTGCCATCAACCCAAAGCAGCGCGCCGCGAGCGGCAGGAACAGCGGCGGCTCGACCAGATGGGTACGCGCCACCGCGAACAGCATGTCGAAGTCGAGGCTCGGCGCCCCTTCCACGAGCGCGATCAGGTCGTGGAAAAAACAGTCGACCCGTCGCTCATGCACCGCGAGCAGGAGTTCCTCCTTGCTCGGGAAATACAGATACACGGTCCCCTTGGCCAGCCCCGCCTGCTGGGCGACCTCGGCGACGCTCGCGACCCGCTCGGGCGCGTCGCGCAGCAGTTGCTCCGCCGCGTCGAGGATGGCGTCGCGGCGCTCCTGCTTGTCTTCGGCCTGGATGGCGCGCTGGCGCACGGCCATGGTGGTTCACTCCGGCGGTTAGACCCATAACTGACTCGGGGTCACTTAGCCGGAAAGATAAGTGACCGCGGGTCAGTTGTCAACCGCAAGCGTGGGGAGTGCCCGCGGCGCAGGCGTCCCACGACGTGAGAATCGATGGCGGCAGCGTCCAGGCGGTGGCCGCCCAGCGGGGCAGGGCGGCAAAGTGCGATACCTGTGACCATGGGACACGCGATCCTTGCAATGTACTGCACAGCGCTATACATTTTTCACTTTCTACCGTCAGCACGGCGACTTCTCCTATGGCCAACGCGTCCACCAGCCTCATGGTCCGTCTCGATCCGGACAGCAAGACATTTGTCGCGCGAGCGGCGCAGCTGCGCCATGTCAGCGTGAGCGACTATGTCCGCTCGGTCGTGGTCGCCCAGGCGCGTCGCGAGATCGAGGCCGCGCAGCAGCAGGTCATTGCGTTGACGCCGGCCGAGCAGCAGGAATTTTGGCAGGCGCTCCAGGAACCGACCGCGCTGACCGCGGCGCAGCAGGCACTCGGCGCACTGATGCGCGGCGAATGAGCGCTGTCCGCTTGCCTCCCGGATACCGCATCGAACCACTGCGGCGGGATCACCAGCGGTCGGCGTTCCACAGCGGTCAGGCGCAGGTCGACGATTGGCTGGCGAACAAGGCGCTGCAAAACCAGGAAAAGCACCTTTCGGCTACCAAGGTCCTGATCGATCCGGTCGGGACCATTGCCGGGTTCTATACGCTCGCGACCGCGCAAGTCGATTTTGCCGACCTGCCGCCGGAACTCGTCCGACGCCTGCCGCGGCGCAATCTACCGGTTGCCGTCCTCGCCTGGCTTGGCATTCGCGACGCCGATCAGGGCCACGGCCATGGGCGCCGCCTGCTTGCCCAGGCCCTTAAAGATTGCTACGACGCCGGTCAGACCTTCCCCTTCGTCGCCGTGATCCTCGACTGCATCGACGACCAGGCGCTGACGTTTTACCGGCGTTGGGATTTCCGCCCGCTGCCTGGCCACAACTACCGACTCTTTCTAAGCTGGAGCCAGCTCCAGGCCATGGCTACGGGTGGCTGACAGAGGCTCTGGGGCGAATACCCCGTCCGGCGCGGGAGCCTGAAGCAGGTTCTTGCCAGATCGGCTTGAGCGGGCGAGTCATCGGGTGCGGGGAGCTAACGACGCGCCTTTCTACGGGATACGTCCCCCATTTCCCAAGAGATCAAGATACCATGACACTAAACCTTATGTGGTCTGACCAAAACAGCTCATATCTTATTGTTGATAGTGCCCGCACACATCAGAAACCACCAAGATTTTCACATTCGATATTGGGGCAGAGGCAAGTGCTAAGAGAAAATGTCACTGTGGAAGAAGGCGCCCAAAAGATCATTCCATTAAGCGACAATTGTGTTCTCGCGTTATGCGGCAATGAGATTGACATCACCCGATTTGCTGAATGCCTAAAATCAGGCATGAGGTGCGGAAGCATCTATGATGTATGCGACTACTTAACTAAAATCGAAAAATCAGCTAAAATAGAAGTATCTATCGCAGTTACAGAGAGTGAACCGCCGTTTACAGTTTTCAAGTATCCAGCAAGACAGCTTTATGAGGTCGTTCGTACACACACGCATATAACAGGTAGCCTTGCTGAAGCTCACAAGGAAATGCTAATAGGTGAAATCCGCCGCCATCATTTGTCTAATAATAAATTAACCGAAAACTGCGAGCTAAAGCTCGTTTTGGGGCTTGCATTTGCAACTACTATGGCGGCCAATTTTGCTTTGACCGAAAACTATATTGGAGGTGCCTTTTTTGGGGCTACTCTTAATCGGTCTGGCTTTTCCTGGCAGCCAGATATCGTTTATATTTTATACCATTCTGAGTTTTCGAATGGCTTGCCAGTAGTCTTGGATGGTGATACTGGTAGTGATTTTTCCAATATTGCCGACGCAGATACACGCGTCGATCTTGTGGCTTGTATAGTAAGGGATAATGTGAGCGTTTCAATATCGCCTATTGGAAATGCATTGAGGTGCACCGCCGCGTGCTCAGATATGTCTTGCGAGGATTTTGATTGGAAGAATAGATGGGAAAAAGAGTTGACGGGTGAGATATTTTGTAAACCGAAATATTACGTTTTTGTTCCTAAGCAGTCGCCAGGCCAAATTGTTGTCGCCGAGAATAATCAACAACACATCCGAATAGGTGGTGGCAGTATTCGTATTTCATCTGATCTTGTCGACAAGCTCAAGTCAAAACCAAGAGGACGAGCATTCCAGGCTTGCTTAATAAAATGACGGAATTCGGTGACAGTATACTTATTCCCTTCGGATGGGAGTTCGCAGTTCAGTATACTGTCACCGGTTTTCCCGGCATCCTTGTCGATGCTGTAGATGAGGATGTTGGTGTCAACGCTGAAGCGCTGCCGGGTCATCGGCCGCGCTCGTGTAGGCTGTCGCGGTCGCTACGGGTGCCGCCGAGGGCGTAGCCACGCTTCATGCGTTCCCGTAACCGTTCGCGCGCGGCGCACTGGGCGTCGGTCAGGAGTGGTTTCGCCTCGATGATCGGCAGCACGCGAGCGATGGGTTTGCCGCGCCGGGTGATGACAATCTCGGTCCCCTGCTCGACGCGTTCGAGGTACCGGGATAGGTGCTGATTGGCGTCGCGGATGGAGACGATTTCTTGCATGGCCTGCCTGTGGGACGTACTACATACGTCGAACTGTAGGCCGTTCCAGCCGCGGCGACAAGCGTCAAGGTTTTCGCACACCTTTCGGAAAAGAAGTGGGACGGCGCGCAGGTTGGCGCCAGACTCATTCGTGCGCGAGCGCAATGACCAGCTTGCCGAAGTTCTTGCCTTGCAACAGCCCGATGAAGGCCGCGGGCGCGTTTTCCAGGCCGCAGACGATGTCCTCGCGGACCTTGACCTTGCCTTGCTGCACCCACTCGCCCATGGCGGCGGCGAATTCGCTCCAGCGTGGCCCGTAGTCGTCGAACACGATGAAGCCCTGCATCTTGATACGCTTGCGCAGCAGCGTGCCGACGAGCAGGCCCAGCCGGTCCGGGCCCGGTGGCAGGGCGGTGTCGTTGTATGCAGCGATCAGCCCGCACACCGGGATGCGGGCCTTGGCGTTGAGCAAGGGCAGCACGGCATCGAACACGGCACCGCCGACGTTCTCGAAGTACAGGTCGATGCCCTTCGGGCAGGCGGCGGCCAGGCGTTCGGGCAGGGCATCGGCACGGTGATCGACACAGCGGTCGAAGCCCCGTTCGTCGACCACATAGCGGCATTTGTCCTCCCCGCCCGCGATGCCGACCACAGTGCAGCCTTTGATCTTGGCGATCTGGCCGACCACGGAGCCGACCGCGCCGCTGGCAGCCGCGACGACGACGGTTTCACCGGCCACCGGGCGACCGATGTCCAGCAGACCCATATAGGCGGTGAAGCCCGGCATGCCCAGCACGCCCAGCACGCGCGAGGGGTGCGTCTCCGCGGGGGAGATCGCCGTCAGGCCCTGGCCATCCGACAGCGCATAGTCCTGCCAGCCGGTGTAGCCGAGCACCAAGTCACCGACCTTCAAATCGCGATGCCGGGAGACCTCGACGCGGGACACCGTGCCGCCGATCATCAGGTCGCCGATGGCCAGCGGTGGCGCATACGACGGGGCATCGCTCATGCGGCCGCGCATGTAGGGGTCCAGCGACAGGTACAGGGTGCGCAGCAGGACCTGGCCGGGGGCGGGTTGCGGCACTGGACCGCTTTCGATGCGGAAGTCTTCGGCGGTCGGTGCCCCGACTGGGCGGGCATTCAGGACGATACGGCGATTGACGGTGGTGCTTTGCGACATGGGACGGCCTTTCTTCGATGGATCGGTGAATAGCGTCGGCGCGGCCTCATTACGGCTGGATCGCCGGTTGGGCTTGCCCGGCGGCACGGGCTGCTTGCTTGAGTGCGCCCGACTCCAGGTACAGGTGCAGGATCGACGGGCAGGACACCTTGATGGCCCGCTCCAGTCGCTCGATGGCTTGCTCGACCTCATCGAGATTGAGTCGGCGCGCAAACCGTACCGCGGCCGTGAGCAGGACACTGTCCGGCCCCAGCCGCATGGTCAGCAGGCGCCCGACACGCTCGACGGCCGGGTCGGCGGTGAGGATCTTGCGCAACTGGGCGAGCTGATCGCGGTCGAGGCTGACGCCGACCAGCAGGCTGACGCTCTTGCGGGCGAGCAGGGCGGCCGAGGCGATCAGCACGAGCCCGATCAGCACCGCGGCGACGGGGTCCAGGTAGGGGGTATTCAAGGCGTGGCCCAGCCAGACGCCCAGCGCGGCGATGGCGATGCCGATCAAGGAGGCCGAATTGACGACAAACACGGTAAACCCGAGCACGTCCATGTCGCGCTGCGAGGCGCGCCACAGGCTGTCGCCCACGCGCCGATGGCGGTTGAGCTCCTGCTGCGACACCCACCAGCTGCCACTCTCCAAGACCGCGGCGACGCCCAGCACGACGTAGCTCCAGGTCGGGTCGGTCAGCACCGGCGAGCCGGTCAGGCCGATGATGCCTTCGTAGACGGAGACGCCGCCACCGACGGAGAACACCGAGAGCGCCACGACGAGTGACCAGAGATAGGTCGTCTTGCCGTAGCCGAAGGGATGCTGCTCGTCCACCGCACGCTGGCCACGCCTGACTCCGAACAGCAGCAGCAGTTGGTTGCCGATGTCCACCAGCGAGTGCACACCCTCGGTCAACATCGCGGAACTGCCGGTCAGCGCGGCGACGAAGAACTTGGCCACCGCCATCGCGACGTCGACCGCGATGGCCACATAGAGCACCCGTCTGGAACCCGCGCCCGGCGTCGGGCTGGCCCGGACTGACGCCTGCGCGGCCGCGCTACTCATGCGCTTGCGGCGCCGCCAGGCGCGCCGGCGATGACCCCGGCGAGGGGCTCCAGCCCACTGCCGTGGTCTGCTACGTGCCCGACCGAGAGCCACCGGGACTGGTTGACGAGGTCGGTGAATGCGAGATCGAGCACGGTGAGCATGGCGAAACCTGCATGGGATTAGGGAGAGCGCGCAACGACCTGTTGAGGGCGTTAAGACCTGCATCGAACGCGGCCAGAGCCGCACCATGACAGGGCCCGTGCCGGTGTTCAGTACGCTGCCGCACGCTGCCATCAGTAGGTCAAGGCCCACTGCTCTTTGCAGGTGCAGCGCAGCGCGGGGTATCCCACCGCACAGACCCGACGAGCCCCGGCGTACAGGCTGCATGTCCCAGACCTTGCCGGCTGTGCATTGCCTACACGACTCGCAGGATCGATCCGGTCCCGACCTCATGGCGCGGATGCAGTGCGCGCAGGTCGACCATCAAGGCGCCAGGAGATAAGGCCATGTCCAAGCTGACCACCAAGGCACGAGCCGCCGTCCCGGACAGACAATTTGCGTTTCCCGCCCAGCGCAAGGAGCCACTCGAAGACGCGAGCCATGTTCGCAACGCCATTGCGCGTTTCGACCAGGTTCAAGGCGTGAGCGACGCCGAACGCGACGCCGCGTGGCAGCGTATACTGGCTGCCGCCAAGCAGTACGGAGTCGAGGTTCACGAAGCAGACTGGCGCGAATTGCGCGCGGGCACAGGCACCCACCTAACCAATTGAAGGGTATCCGATGAAACCACTTGCCACGAGCAAACCATTCGGCCCCGCCGCTGCGATTGGCGCAGCCCTTTTATCGACACTTGCATTGTTCGCCATCCCCATGCCCAGCCACGCCACCGAAGAGCCCGCATTCAAGGTCGTCCGGCAGTTCGATGGCGTCGAAGTGCGCGAGTACGCCGCCTACACCGTGGCCGAGGTGGTAGTGGCAGGCCCCGCGGATGACGCCGGCGGCCAGGCGTTCCCGATCCTGGCGGGCTACATCTTCGGCAAGAACAAGGGCGACCGGAAGCTCGCGATGACGGCGCCGGTGACGCAGACGGCGGTGCCGGTGAAGCTTGCGATGACGGCCCCGGTCACGCAGACCGTCGCGCCCGGCGGCTTCCTGGTGCAGTTTGTATTGCCCAAGGACGTGACCCTGGCCAGCGCGCCCGAACCCCTGGACGCCCAAGTCAAATTGCGCGAGGTGCCGCCCAGTCGCGTGGCGGTCATCCGCTATTCCGGGTTCTGGTCGGAGTCCAACTACAACGAACACCTGGCGAAATTGCAGGCGGCGTTGCGCGCCGCGAACCTCGCCTGGTCGGGGGAACCGGTCTATTCGCGCTACAACCCGCCGTTCACGCCATGGTTCATGCGGCGCAATGAGATTTGGCTGCACCTGGCCGCCGGCGGCTGACCTGACATGAACCCTCTCGCCACCGGCCCGAACCGGCAGCCCGCGGATGCCCTGGTCGTATTCGGCGCGACGGGCGACCTGGCGTACAAACAGATATTTCCCGCGCTCCACGCCATGTATCGGCACGGCGCCTTGCAGGTGCCGGTGATCGGTGTCGCGTCATCGCCGTGGACCCTGGAGCAATTGCGCGCCTACGCGCGGGCGAGCGTGGAGCGGGACGGCGCCGACATCGACCGGCCCGCGCTGGACCGCCGGCTGTCGGCCCTGCAGTACGTCAGCGGCAACTACGAGGACGCGGCCACCTTCGAGGCGCTTCGGCGCGCCCTGCAAGGCGCGCAGCGCCCGGCCTTCTACCTCGCCATTCCACCGGCGCTGTTTCCCACGGTCATCCGCGGCCTGGGTGCCGTCGGCCTGGCCCGCGGGGCCCGCGTCATCGTCGAGAAGCCGTTCGGCCGCGATCTGGCGTCGGCGCGCGCGCTCAACCGGGTCGCGCTCGAGGTGTTTCCCGAGGACGCGATCTTCCGCATCGATCACTTCCTGGGCAAGGAGGCGATCATGAACATCCTCTACTTCCGCTTCGCCAATTACTTTCTCGAACCGATCTGGAATCGCGACCACATCGCGGGCGTGCAGATCACCCTGGCCGAGCAGTTCGGCGTTGCGGGCCGCGGCGCCTTCTATGAGAGCGCCGGCTGCCTGCGCGACGTGATGCAGAACCACCTGTTCCAGATCGTCGCGCTGCTGGCGATGGAGCCGCCGGCGACCCGCGATTTCGAGGCCATCCACCGCCACAAGGCCGATGTCTTTGCCGCCATGCGGCCGCTGGGTGCCGACGACATCCTGCGCGGGCAATATCAGGGCTATCGCGACGAGCCGCGGGTCGCGAACGACTCCGATGTCGAGACCTACTGCGCCCTGCGCCTGCACATCGATTCGTGGCGCTGGGGCGGCGTGCCCTGGTACCTGCGCTCGGGCAAATGCCTGCCAAGCACGGCCTGCGAGGTGCTGGTGCGGCTGAAGGCCCCGCCGCAGAACCTGTTCGGCGACGCGGCGGCGCACGAAGGTGCGAACTATGTGCGCTTTCGCCTGTCGCCGCACTCCACTATCGCGCTGGCGGCCCGCGTGAAACGGGCCGGCAAGGAATTCGTCGGCAAGCAGCACGAGCTCGCGCTGCTGCGGGAGGAGACCGGCGAGCAGTCGCCCTACGAGCGCCTATTGACCGACGCGATGGCCGGTAACGGCGCGCTCTTTGCCCGTGAAGACGCCATCGAGGCCGCCTGGGCCGTCGTCGATCCGGTGCTCATCGAACATCCCCCGGTTATCGTCTATGCGCCAGGTACCTGGGGTCCGCCGGAGGCGGATCAGTTCATCGCCGCCGATGGCCGTTGGCGCAACCCCGAGCCCGTCTGAACCCAGGAAACATCAACCATGGCCACGCTCACGCCTGACCTGTTGCACAAGCTCGACGCCTATTGGCGCGCCGCCAACTATCTCGCGGTCGGCCAGATCTATCTCTATGACAATCCGCTGCTGAAGCGGCCCCTGGCGCTATCGGACGTAAAGCACAGGCTGCTGGGGCACTGGGGCACGACCCCCGGCCAGAATTT
>CAILVI010000245.1 GCA_903837595.1 uncultured Thiodictyon sp. | reverse complement strand
GCGCGCTCCACTTCTCCCTCCCCCCTTGTGGGGGAGGGCCGGGGAGGGGGAACGGCCAAGGCGCCCGCCACTTTCATCGTTCGGGGTGGCGCGGGCGCCATGGCCGTTACCGAAGCGTCGACGATGGGTTTCGCTGCGCTCTACCCATCCTACGGAAATACTTTCACCGTCTGAGGCCACGCATCGATCCTGAGCGTGCAGCGCTTTGAACCCGTCGCGGCTAAAGCCGCTCCCACCGGGCTCAGCAGAAGTCCCGCGAGTGGGTGACGAGCCCACCCAGCAGGGCCGAGTAGTCCAGCAGGCGCCGGGCGATCAGATGGGTCACCCCCGCCTCGCGCTGGACCTCACCATCGACGCCCAGCAACCGTGACCCCAAGAGCACCGCGCGCTGACGTTCGGCGAGCTGTTTCCAGACCACCAGATTGATCTGGCCAGTCTCATCCTCCAGGGTGACGAAGGTGACGTCGCCGGCGGTGCCGGGGCGCTGGCGATTGATCACCAGGCCCGCGGTCGCGATGCGCGCCCCCGGCGGCACCTCACCCACCTCCTGTGCGGTCAGCAGGCGCCACGCGTTGAGGCGCGGGCGCAGCAGGGCCAGCGGGTGACGGCGCAGACTGAGCCCCAGGGCGGCATAGTCGGCGACGATCTCCGCCCCCTCGGTGGGCACCGGCAGCCGGGGCGGATCGGCAGCGTCGGGCGGCGGTGGGAGCGCCAGTTCATCCTGGACCGGCCGCAGCGGATGGCGCAGACCGACCAATCCCGAGACCGACCAGGCCGCGCGGTGCCGATGACCCGCCAGGGGCGCCAGGGCATCCGCATGGGCCAGGGCCTTGAGGTCGGCCCGCTCCAGACCGGCGCGCACGATCAGGTCATTCAGGGCCGACCAGGGCGCCGCCGCCCGCGCTGCGACCAGCCGCCCGGCACCCGCCTGTGACAGGCCCTTCACCAGACGCAGGCCCAGCCGCAGGGCCGGCTGCGCCGGGGCAGGATGCCCCGGCTCCTCTAGGGTGCAATCCCACCCACTCGCAGTCACGTCCACGGGGCGTACCTCCACGCCTTGGCGCCGGGCCTCCCGGATCAGTTGCGACGGGGCATAAAACCCCATGGGTTGGCTGTTCAAGATGGCCGCAAAGAAGGCGGCCGGCTCGTGGTGCTTGAGCCAGGCGGAGACATAGACCAGGAGCGCAAAGCTCGCGGCATGTGACTCGGGGAAGCCGTATTCACCAAAGCCCAGGATCTGCTGATAGATCTGCTGCGCGAACTCGCGCGTGTAGCCCCGCTCCAACATCCCGCCCAGCAGCCGCTCGCGCAGGGCCTCCAAGCCGCCGCGCCGACGCCAGGCGGCCATGGAGCGGCGCACCTGGTCCGCCTCGCCCGGCGAGAACCCCGCCGCCACCGTCGCCACCCGGATCACCTGTTCCTGGAAGATCGGCACCCCAAGGGTGCGCCCCAGGACCTCTTGGAGCGCCGCCGAGGGATAGCTCACCGGCTCCAACCCCTGTCGGCGGCGCAGATAGGGATGGACCATGTCGCCCTGGATGGGACCGGGGCGCACGATGGCCACCTCGATCACCAGGTCATAGAAGCAGGCGGGCCGCAGACGCGGCAGCATCGCCATTTGGGCGCGCGACTCGATCTGAAAGACCCCGGTGGTCTCGGCGCGCTGGATCATAAGGTAAACATCCGGGTCCTCCGCCGGGATGTCCGCGACGCTGAGGCGGCTGCCGCGCCAGCCGTTGATGAGGTCCAGTGCGCGGCGGATGGCGGAGAGCATCCCCAGCGCCAGGCAGTCCACCTTGAGCAGCCCCAGTGCATCCAGGTCGTCCTTGTCCCACTGGATCACGGTGCGACCCGGCATGGCCGCGTTCTCCACCGGCACCAGGCGCGACAGCTCCCCGCGGGAGATCACGAAACCACCGACGTGCTGGGACAGGTGCCGCGGACAACCCAGGATCGCCTGCACGAGCCGCATGGTCTTGCCGACCTGCGGGTTATCGGGATCGAGCCCGACCTCGCGCAACCGCTGCGGGGCCACCACCGATCCGTCCCACCAGTTGAGATTGCGCGCCAGCCGGTCCACCTGATCCGCGTCCATCCCCAGCGCCTTGCCGACATCGCGCACCGCACCCTTGGGTCGATAGGTGATCACCGCGGCGGCCAGGGCGGCCCGCTCGCGCCCGTACTTGGCGAAGATGTATTGGATCACCTCCTCCCGGCGCTGGTGCTCGAAGTCCACGTCGATATCCGGCGGCTCCCCTCGCTCCCGGGAGATGAAGCGTTCGAACAGCATCTGCATCCGCGCCGGGTCGACCTCGGTGATCCCGAGGCAATAGCAGACCGCCGAGTTGGCCGCGGAGCCGCGGCCTTGGCAGAGGATGCCGTGGGCGCGGGCGAAACGGACGATGTCGTGTACGGTGAGAAAATAGGGCTCATAGGCCAGCTCGGCGATCAGGGCCAGTTCGTGCTCGATCTGTTCGCGCACCCGGAGCGGACAACCGTCCGGCCAGCGGGCGAGGACCCCCGCCTCGGTCAGCCGCCGCAAATAGGCCGCGGGGGATTGACCCGGCGGGACCAGTTCGTCCGGATATTCATAGCGCAGTTCGGCGAGCGAAAAGTGGCAGGCATCCGCCAGCACCAGGGTCTGCGCCAGCACATCGGGCGGGTAGAAACGGGCGAGCTCTGTGCGGGTGCGCAGATGATTCTCCCGATTCTGGGCCAGGGCGGGGCCCACCTGATCCACCCGCACCCCGAGGCGAATGGCGGTCAGGACATCCAGGAGTGGCCGCCGACCCGGGGTGTGCATCGCCACCTCGCCGCAGGCGGTGAGCCGCAGCCCCAGGTCCGCACCCAGCCCACGCAGGTGCGTGAGCCAGGCCAGGTCGGCGCCGCGGCGCTGCTGCACGACGCCGATCCACAGCCGGTCCGGACACAGACCGCTCAGCCATGCCCCCTCCTCGCGTTGCTGTGCCGCGTCGGCCTGGGGGTCCGGCAGCCAGATGATGAGGCAGCCCGGCAGACCATCGGCCAGGTCCGCCGGCAGCAGCCGGTCCTGGCCCTTGGGCGCACGCCGCCGCGCCACCGTGATCAGGTGCGAGAGATTGCCATAACCCGCCCGGTCAATCGCCAGGACCGCCAGGCGGGGGCCGGACTCCACCTGCAGTTCGGCCCCGATGATCAGCTTGAGCCCCAGGGCGCGCGCCTGCGTGTGGGCGCGCACCACCCCCGCCAGCGAGCAGCGATCGGTCAGCGCCAGCGCGGCATAGCCCAAGGCATGGGCACGCCGCACCAGTGCCTCCGGGTGCGAGGCGCCCTGGAGGAAGGAGAAGTTGGAGCGGCAGAGGAGTTCGGCGTAGGCCGGGGTAACCATGGGACGGGCCGGTCGGATGACTGTTGATAAACACAGTATCCACCAATCCGCCGCCGCGTGCAGCCCCCGGCGACCGGGCGGGGCGCACCGCTCGCGAGCGCCCGCGGGCGACGGCGGTGGCCCCCGGTTGGCGGCGCATCCCTGGTCCTTAGCAGACCGCGCCCACGGCGAACACAAAAATTCATCATGGCTTTATCGGCTTGGCTGCGCGACACTAACACCCTATATTAAGATTCGTTGACACGTAGCTCGGCAAGTCCCGGCTGCAGACTACGCTCACCGAAGCCCGCCGCGCCGTGCCCCTGGCCCACCGCGACGGGTAACCATTCAAGCCGGGCAAATCGAACAAACTAATCACTACAACAAGGAGCCAAACCATGTCCAAGGGCCAAAGCCTGCAAGACCCCTTCCTCAACGCCCTACGGAAGGAGCGCATCCCGGTCTCAATCTTCCTCGTCAACGGCATCAAGCTGCAAGGCCAGATCGAATCCTTCGACCAATTCGTCGTGCTGCTCAAGAGCAACGTGAGCCAGATGATCTACAAGCACGCGATCTCCACCGTGGTACCGGCGCGTCAAGTCAGGCTCCCCGCCCCCGGTGACGAAGAAATCGACGAGCCTGGTAACGCCTAGTGCTTGCCGACCAAATCACCAAAACGACCCTGGCAGTGGATCTGCCGGCTTGCCGCACGCGGCTGCACAGCACACCCGGCGCGCCTTCGCGCACCAGACCCACCGGTGATTGACCGGCCCAATTCAGGCGAACGGGCGATCCTGGTCCATCTGGACCTGGGCGGCACCGCCGAACCCGACGAGCGGGAGGAATTCGCACTCCTGGCGCGCTCGGCCGGCGCCGAGATCGTCGGCAGCCTCGCGGGCAGTCGCAAGGTGCCCGACGCGCGGCTCTTTGTCGGGAGCGGTAAGGCGCAGGAGCTCAAGGACCTGGTGGCGGCCACCGGGGCGGAGCTCGCCGTCTTCAACCATCCGCTCTCCCCGGCCCAGGAGCGCAACCTGGAGCGCCTGCTCGAATGCCGGGTGGTCGACCGCACCGGCCTGATCCTGGACATCTTCGCCCAGCGGGCGCGCTCGTTCGAGGGCAAGCTCCAGGTGGAACTGGCCCAGTTGCGCCATCTGTCGACGCGACTCGTGCGCGGCTGGACCCACCTGGAGCGCCAGAAGGGCGGCATCGGCCTGCGCGGTCCGGGCGAGACCCAGCTGGAGACCGACCGGCGCCTGTTGGCCAAACGGATCGCGCAGCTCAATCAACGGCTCGATCAGATCCAGACGCAGCGCGCCCAGGGCCGTCGCGCCCGCGACAAGGCGGAACTGCCGGTGATCTCGCTGGTCGGCTACACCAACGCCGGCAAGTCCACCCTGTTCAATCGCCTGACGGAGGCTGGGGTGTACGAGGCCGATCAACTCTTCGCCACCCTGGACCCGACACTGCGCCGGCTCGCCCTACCGGACGGTGGCCGGGCGCTGCTGGCCGACACCGTCGGCTTCGTCAGCGCGCTTCCCCATGAGCTGGTGGCCGCCTTCCGTGCCACCCTGGAGGAGACCCGCAACGCTGCGCTGCTGCTGCACGTAGTGGACGCCTCCGCACCCCACCATGCGCGCCTGATCAAGGACGTGGAGACCGTGTTGCAGGAGATCGGAAGCCTGGACCTGCCGCGCCTGGAGGTCTGGAACAAGCTCGACCTGTTGGCGGACGAGGCCCCGCGCCTGGAGCGGGATGGAGACGGTAAGCCAGTGCGGGTATGGGTGTCCGCCCGCTCCGGGGCCGGGATCGACCTGCTGTTGGCGGCCGTGGCCGAACTGACCGGGGGCGCGCGCACGCTCCACCACTTGCACCTCGGCCCTGCAGACGCCCGCCTGCGCGCCTGGGTCTACGCCCATGCGAACATCCTGACCGATGAGCCGGACGATCAGGGGGGGACGCGGCTTGCAATCCTGATCGGCCCGACCGACTTGCAGCGCCTGCTGGCGCAGGAACCGGGGCGGCAAGGGCCGCTTGGCAGCGACCCCTCGCAGGCTCCCGCCGCGGGACCCGAGCATCACAACTGACCCGAACCGGGCACCGCTCGCGCGGCGCGATTTGCGCCGCGGCGGCGCCCTGCCTACAATCTACTGTCCGGTGTTGTGGCAACGCCTTGTGGCATTGTGGTTGCCGCATGGTTGATTCGGCCGGCACCCGTCGGCATTTAGGCGAGCGGGGGAGATCGATGATCCCGCCGCAGACCCTGGGCGATCCAGTGCCCGGTGTTATCTCTATTCATGGCCTCGGTCCGGCGCACGCGTCGATCGACGCATCCATCAGTGACGCTGAAGTGACGAAAGACGGAGTACCTATGGCCTGGAATGAGCCAGGTGGCGGCAACAAAGACCCCTGGAGCGGCAAGAGCGGGGGCGACCAAGGCCCACCCGACCTCGATGAGGTCGTACGCAAGCTCCAGGAAAAGCTCGGCGGCCTGTTCGGTGGGAACAAACCCGGCGGCAACGGCGGCGCGGGCGGCGGAGGGTTCAAACTCGCGGGCGGTGGCTTGGGTGCGCGCGGCGTCGGCATCGTCGTCGCCGTATTGGTGCTCATCTGGCTCGCTACCGGCATTTACATTGTCGGACCGGCGGAGCGTGGTGTCGTCTTGCGTTTCGGCAAATATCTGGACAGCACCGACCCCGGCCCACACTGGATCATCCCCTATCCCATCGAGACGGTGGAGAAGGTGAATGTGGATGAGGTGTCATCCTTCAGCCACGAGGCGGCCATGCTGACCAAGGACGAGAACATCGTCGACGTGGAGCTGACGGTCCAATCGCTGATCCAGGACCCGGCCCAATATCTGTTTCAGGACCAGAACCCGGGGCGGTCGATCAAGGACGCCACCGAGACCGTGGTGCGCAAGACGATCGGCGGCAGCAAGCTGGACTTCATCCTGACCGACGGGCGCGAGGCCATTGAGACGACCATCCGGGAGCGGGTTCAGGAGTTGATGAATCTTTACAAGACAGGGCTCAAGGTCACCTCGGTCAACATGCAGCCGGCTAAGCCGCCGGAGCAGGTGAAGGAGGCCTTCGACGACGCCATCAAGGCGCGCGAGGACAAGCAGCGTTCGGAGAACCAGGCCGAGGCCTATTCCAATCAGATCCTGCCCCAGGCGCGTGGTGAAGCGGCCCGTATTACCGCCGACGCCAAGGCCTACCGGGACAAGGTGATCGCTGAATCCGAGGGTGAAGCGGCGCGTTTCACATCGGTACTCACGGCCTACCAGAAGGCACCCGGGGTGACGCGTGAGCGTCTCTACCTGGACACCATGGAGCAGGTGTTCAGCGGCACCAACAAGGTCATGCTCGACGTCAAAGAGGGCGGCAACAGCAGCCTACTGTATCTGCCGCTCGATCAACTGATGCGGCAGCGCCAGGGCGCGGCGAGTACGGCGGCACCGCCGCCGCCCGTGGTGGCGGCCGAGCCGGACCCCCGGGTAGGTGCAGGTGTGCCGCGCCCGGTCGAACGTGATCGGAGGGCGCGTTGATGGATAGGTACAAGACGTTTCTGCCGGCGATCCTGGCCGCCCTCATCCTGCTGGTGTGGTCGTCCACCTTCATCGTCAATGAGTGGCAGACGGCCATCAAGCTGCGGCTCGGCGAGATTATCGGCAGCGACTACCCGCCCGGCCTTCACTTCAAGATCCCGCTGCTGAACGACATCAAGCTGTTTGATCGCCGTATTCAGACGCTCGACTCGTCCCCCCAGCGCTACCTCACGGTAGAGCAGAAGGCGGTGATCGTGGACTCCTACGTGAAGTGGCGGGTCGCGGATCCAGCCCAGTACTTCCGCTCGACCAGCGGGAGCGCGAGCCGCACCTCCAAGCTACTGTCGGAGCGGATCGGCGGCAGCCTGCGCGAAGAGTTCGGCCGGCGCACCATTCAGGAGGTCGTCTCCGAGGACCGCGTGGAGATGATGGCCGACCTGACCAAGAAGGCGGATCTTCAGGCCAACGCCTTGGGTGTGGAGGTGATCGACGTGCGGATCAAGAAGATCGATCTGCCGCCGGAGGTCAGCGAGTCGGTCTACATGCGCATGCGCGCCGAGCGTGAGCGGGTGGCGAGCGACCTGCGGGCCAAGGGCAAGGAGGCGGGCGAACGCATCCGTGCCGACGCCGATCGGCAGCGCACCGTCACCTTAGCCGATGCCTACAAGGAGTCGGAGCTGGCGCGCGGTGAGGGTGATGCCAAGGCCACGGACATCTATGCCGCCGCCTACAGCGCCGACCCGGACTTCTACGCCTTCTATCGCAGCCTGAACGCCTACCGCGGCGCCTTCGGCGCCGGCGGTGACATGATGGTGCTACAGCCCGAATCCGAGTTCTTCCGCTTCTTCCGCAACCAGGCCGGCAAGCCCCAGTGAACCAATCCGCAGTGAACCAAGAGGTCATAGGGTGATGAGAAACTCAGTATCGACGCTCGCAATCTGCTCCCTCTTACTCGTTGGCCTGACGCCGGCGCAGGCGGCCAACAAGGCCATCGCTGCGGCGCCGGCCGCCGACTCGGCCAGCGCTGCGGCGGCGGCAGCCGACCGGGCCATTTCGCGCATGACCGGGGACGAACTGGCCGCGATCCTTAAAGAGGAAGGCTATGTTGCCAAGGTCGAAAAGCCGTCAGTCGTGTCAATGAAGATCGAGGGCTACAAGACGCTGCTCCTGATCGCCGACGACCATGAAAGCTTACAGGCCTATGCCGCATTCAAGTCCAGCAAGGCAACACTGCAGCGGATCAATGAATGGAACAAGGGCAAGCGCTATTCACGCGCTTATATCGACAAAGACGGCGACCCGGTCATTGAGCTCGACCTCGACCTAGTGGGCGGCGTGCAGAAAGAACGCATCGCTGACTTCATCCGTACGGTGGTGATGTCGGTGCCACCGTTCGCGAAAGAGTTCCTGAACGCCGATTAACCCGACCACCGCCGCTAGACCAGCACTGCCTCAAACTCGGCCGGCACGTATGGCCGGCCACGGGCATTGAGTGCGGTACCGATGATCCGGGCATCCAGCACGGGCTTCTCATCCGGCAGCCGCACGATGCCCTGCACAAAGGCGAAGCGCAGCCGCGATTCGCGCACAAAGTTCAGTCCGACACAAAACCGATCCCCGCTGGTCAGCGGGAACCGGTAGTCGAGTTCAGCCCGCACCACCACCAGGTTGATGCCGGCGCGGGTGTACTCGGCAAAGTCGATGCCGATGGACTTGAGATACAGATGGCGGACATGCTCCAGATAGTTCTGGTAGACGCCGTTGTTGACGATCCCCTGGATGTCGCACTCGTAATCGCGCACGGCCATCTCATGGGTGAAGGAATAGTGTTCCATGGGGTAGTTCCCGAATCGATGTTGAAATAGTCAGACAGTTGAAAGCCCCTCGCCCCAGACGGCGCCAGGGAAAAGTGCGGCGGTTCAGCCCTTCCCACCCGTCTTGGTGCCGAACAGTGAACCCATGACCCCGCGCACCAGTTGGCGGCCGATCTGCGAACCCAGGCTGCGGGCGGCGCTGGTCGCGAAGGCCTCCAGCGGAGTTTGACGCCCGCGCGAGCCGCCACCGGTCCCGAGCACCCCGCCCAGCACGTCGCGCCAACCGCCGCCGCCAGGCGTGGCCTCGGCCACCTCGGTGGCCCGCTGCGCCAGCTGTTCATAGGCGGACACCCGGTCGATGCCGACGTCATAGACCCCCTTGACCAATGAGCCGTCGATGACCGCCTGGCGCTCCGGGGCCGTCACCGGACCCAGCCGGCTCCCCGGCGGGGCGATGGTCACCCGCTGCACAATCCCCGGGACGCCCTGCCCGTCGAGCGTCGAGACCAGGGCCTCGCCGACCCCCAGGGCCGTAATCACCGCCGCGGTGTCCAGGTCCGGGTTCGGGCGGAAGGTCTGGGCCGCCACCCGCACCGCCTGCTGGTCCTTGGGCGTGAAGGCGCGCAGCGCGTGCTGCACACGGTTGCCGAGCTGACCCAGCACCGTCTCCGGCACGTCGAGCGGGCTTTGGGTGACGAAATAGACCCCAACCCCCTTGGAGCGGATCAGCCGCACCACCTGCTCGATCTTATTCAGCAGGACCTTCGGGGCATCGTTGAAGAGCAGGTGCGCCTCGTCGAAAAAGAAGACCATCTTGGGCCGGTCCAGATCGCCCACCTCCGGCAGGGTCTCAAACAACTCGGCGAGCAGCCAGAGCAGAAAGGTGGAATAAATGGCCGGCGTCTGGACGAGCCGGTCAGCCGCCAGGATATTGATATAGCCGTGGCCGTTCTCATCGGTCTGCATCAGGTCGGCCAGGTTCAGGGCGGGCTCACCGAACAGGGTCTGCGCCCCCTGCTGCTCCAAGGCCAGCAGGCGGCGCAGGATGGCCCCCACGCTGGCCTTGGAGACATTGCCATAGCGGGTCTGAAGCGTCTCCGCCGCATCCGCCGCATGGGTCAGCAGTGAGCGCAGGTCCTTCAGATCCAGGAGCAGCCAGCCGCTCTCGTCCGCCAGCTGGAAGACGATGTTGAGCACGCCCTCCTGGACCTCATTGAGCCCCAGTAGCCGACCCAGCAACAGCGGACCCAGCTCGCTGATGGTGGTGCGCACCGGATGCCCCTGCTGCCCATGGATGTCCCAGAACATCACCGGATTGGCGGCATAGGCAAAGCCCTCGGACTGCTCCAGCCCCAGTTGCGCGACCCGCTGCGCCACCGTCTGGTTGTCCCCGCCCGCCTGGCTGATCCCGGCCAGGTCGCCCTTCACATCGGCCAGAAAGACCGGCACCCCGGCACGGCTGAACTGCTCCGCCAGGCGTTGCAGGGTCACGGTCTTACCGGTACCGGTGGCACCGGCCACCAGGCCATGGCGGTTGGCCATACGCAGGTCGATCGACACCGGCGCTTGACCGGTGCCGACGAGGATGGAATCGATCGAATCGTTCATAGTGGTGGCGCTCCCGTCGGCTGGCGTCGTTAAGGCTGTCAGTGTATACCGAGCGGGCGACCAAACCGAACCGGTACGGTCGACGCGGTTGGAATGACCGGCCCGCGACCTGATTCTTTTGCTCTTACCAACCGACCGGGCGGGCGCCACCCGCCCCTGGAGATACCCCATGTTCAACCGCCAAGCCCTGACGGTCCTCGCCGCCCTGCTCATCACCGCCGGCCTGGCCGCGGCCGGCACCATTCTTACCCCCCCGGAGGCCCTCGACCAGGCCAAGGCCGGCAAACTCACCCTGATCGATGTGCGCACCCCCGCCGAGTGGCGCGAGACCGGCGTGCCGGAGGGCGCCGCCACCATCAACATGATGGACCCCAAAGGTCCGGACGGCTTCGCCGACGCGGTCCTGGCCCAGGTCAAGGGCGACCGCGCCGCCCCCATCGCGCTCATCTGCCGCAGCGGCAACCGCTCCAGCAGGATGCAGGAGGCCCTGGAGGCCCGCGGCTTCACCCAGGTCGCCAACGTCAAGGAAGGCATGTCCGGCAGCGCGGCCGGCCCCGGCTGGCTTGAGCGCAAGCTGCCGGTGACGCAGTGCAAGGGGTGTTGAACGGCTGATCAGGCGATGCTTCACGGCACCGTTTCAAGGCTGAGCCCTTCGGGGGCGGGGGGGCGGTAACGCCGCCCGCCACATGCGACTTGATCATGGTTCCGCCACCCCGGGGCCGGCGCGCCGTAGGGTGGATAAGCGCAGCGCATCCACCGGTGCCGCCGACACCTTGGCTGGTTGATGCGGCGCGCCTGAGCGCCGTACGCGGCCCGCGGCGCTGTGCCGCGGGCCTTATCCACCCTACTATGGGCGATTTCGCTGACCACATCACTCTTGATCGCACCCGGACGATCCTGCGGCTTGCCGGTTAATCGGGCCGCACCTGAGAGAGGACATAGGCGGCCAAGTCCCACGCCTCACCATCGCTGAGAGAGTCGCCGGCACCAAACGGCATCTTATGCTTGATGAAGCCGGCCGCGGTGTGCTGGCGCGCCATGCCCGCACGACCAGCAAACGACTGCAAACCCCACAGGGGTGGGAAGACGTAACCGCCATCGCCATCCGCAGACTTCGTTCCACTGCCATCGGCTCCGTGACACATGGCGCACTTGGCCTTGTAGACCACCCCGCCATCAATGGGATTGGGCGCGCGCGCCAACTCAAGCTCGGGTATTCCGCTGCCTGCCACCCGAGCCCCAATGGGCACCCCCTGGGAGAGCCAGGTCATATAGGCCACCATGTCCACCATGGCGGGGTGGTCGAGCGGAAGCGGCTTGCCGTTCATACTGCGTTCAAAGCAGTCGTTGATCCGCCGCTCCAGCAGCTCCACCATCTGATCCCGCGCATTGAATTGAGGGAAACGCCCGACTACCCCGATGAAGGGTGCCGCGTTGGCGACGGTCCCGACCTCAGTAGCATTGCCGAGGTGGCAATTCTTGCAGGTGAGGCCGTTGCCCACGAACTCCGGCAGCCGTTGCGCCGTGCTCATCAGGTAGTCACGGCCGCGGACGATGCTCTCCCCCAACGGGCCGGTGGGGATGGTCTCAGCCGGCGGGACCACCAACACGACTGTTCCGGACGCTGCGGCCGTCGTGCCGTTGACGCACGCCATTGCGAACAGCGTAGAGCCCAGAATCTTGCCCTTCATGGTCTTGGCGAGCGGCATCGGGCGTGCACGTCGCCGCGTCAGGGCTTGATGTAGGCGAAGCCATCGGCCTGTGCCTGCGCGAGCGCGACGACGCCCGCGGGTACGACCTTGACGAACGCTGGCAACGAATCCGGGGCGATCTTCTTCTCTTCGAGTGCATTACGGCATGCCTCGACCCTCACGCCCAGGCGCGCCACCTCCTCCATCAGCGATGTCAGATTGCTGCTGCCCTGCAGCCCGTAGACACCGCCGCCGTCGGTGACGATGCGTACCTGGATCGATGGATACTGCGCGGCCAGGTGCTTCGCGTTTGAGAGTGCCGGAGGCCAGCCGTCCGGGGCACTCACATGCAGCACGATTTTCAAGGCGCGCGGCGGCGCTGACTCCGGCACTTGGGCAACCGCCGCGCTACCGGCCAACAGCCCGGCAGCAGCGACCGCGCCCTGGCGCAGCGCGTGCCGACGGTCGTGATCCACTGGCGCGTCTGCGTTCCGTTCTGTGTCCATGGCATTTACTCGCATTAAGGGGTTTCACTCTATCGCAGGCACCGGATACCTGGCGATGGCAGCAGAAACCTATGAATTGTAGGGTCCGCTGCGCGGACCGCTTACCCGCCGTAAGTGAGGGGGCAGAAACGATGATCAAGGCCCCGCGGAGTCATACCTCCCCAACCGCCGCTCCCGCCCCTTCCTGCGTCCGATACTCCCCCAACGCCACCCGGATCGGTGCACGCAGCCCCTCCCCGTAATACATCGCCTGGTATTTTGGCATCTGTTTGATGCGGTCCGTATAGAGCCCGACCTTATCCGCGCCGGCAAAGCTCTTGGCCATCAGCTTGGCGTCGGCCTCATTCAGTCGCAGCGCCAGATAATTGGCAACCGCGGTGAACAACGAAGAATCGAAGTCCTTCGCCTCCTGGGACGCGATCACGAAGGCGATGCCGTATTTGCGGCACTCCTTCACCATGGTCGGGATCAGCTTGAGCCGCGCGGCCCGGTGCGCCTCGTCGAAGATCACCGCATGGGTGATACGCCCCTGGGTACCGCGGCGAAACATACCCTGATACAGGTTGTGGAGGACGAAGGTCGCGAAGGCGCGTTGCAGGTTCTCGTTTTGGGTACCGTGGATCGCGATCAGAGACAGTCGTTCCTGGTCCAACAGGGTCGGTGCCCCGCTGTCGGCGTCGAACAGCCCGTAGTCGTCCAGCTCATTCAATCGGGTGAGCAGCCCCTTATCGGGTTTCTCCTCGGCACGCAGGCGGTCCAGAAAGGTGCGGAAGGCCGGCACCTCGCCGGTCTGCGTCGGTGACCAGCCCCGATCCAGATAGCTCTGCTTCAACGCCTCGCGCAGCCGCCCGAGTTGGACATCGCCCAAGTCAGGAAAGACCGCCGAGAAAATGTCGCGCAGCATCCCGACGTTGTCCAGATAGGCGAGCGGATTGTCCCCGATCACCTCCATCGGATTGAAACCCAGGCCCGCGTAGCGAACGACCAGCGGTGGCTCGGCCGTGTCCTTCCGGCAAGCCTGCATGAATTCCGCGCGCTGGTCCGGTAACGTGGGAGCCCCGTGTCGTTGGCGACCGGAAAGTGCGACGTTGTCGCTGTTGGGGCGGGCGGCAGGCAGTAGCGAAGTGG
>CAILVI010000244.1 GCA_903837595.1 uncultured Thiodictyon sp. | reverse complement strand
TGGTTCCGATGACGAAGATGCCAGGCGCAAGCTGGAATATGACCTCTATTACGTCAAGCACGCCGGCCTGATGCTGGATCTGGTGATCCTGCTCCAGACGGTGGAGGTCGTCGTGTTCAGCAAGGGCGCGTGCTGATTCATCCGTGGCTGGCTCAGAATCCGCTGGTGATGGGATAGCGACGATCTCGTCCGAAGGCGCGTTGCGAGATTCGCACTCCGGGCGGGGCCTGGCGACGCTTGTATTCGTTGCGATCCACGAGGCGCGTGACCCGGCGCACCACCGCCTCGTCGAACCCCCGTGCGCAGATGGCGTCCACGCCCTGGTCTTCCTCAATGTAGAATCGCAGAATGGGGTCCAGGACCTCATAAGGGGGCAGGCTGTCCTGATCGGTTTGGTCCGGACGCAACTCAGCCGAGGGTGGGCGGGTGAGAACCCGCTCCGGGATGACGGGGTCCAAGGCGTTGCGGTAATGGGCCAAGCGATAGACCAGCGTCTTGGGGCAGTCTTTGATGGGCGCGAAGCCCCCGGCCATGTCGCCATAGAGGGTCGCATAGCCGACCGCCATCTCGCTCTTGTTGCCGGTGGTCAGCAGAATGCGACCGTGCTTGTTGCTCAGTGCCATCAAAATGACGCCGCGGCAACGCGCCTGGATATTTTCCTCCGTGACATCCGGTGCCTGGTCGGCAAAGGCGTTCTTGAGCATCGCCAGAAAGCTGTCGAAGGCCGGCGCGATGGGGATCGTGTGGGTGCGCACGCGCAGCCGCTGCGCCTGCTCCAAGGCATCCTCGTTGCTCATGTCCGCGGTGTAGCACGAGGGCATCAGTACCGCCTCGACCTGAGTGGCTCCCAGGGCGTCCACCGCGATGGCGAGTGTCAGGGCCGAGTCCACCCCGCCCGAGAGACCGAGCACGGCACCGCTGAAGCCGTTCTTGCGCACATAATCGCGCACCCCCAGGACCAGGGCCTGGTAGATCAGTGCTTCGTCCGCTGGCTCGTCGCGCTGGGGGGTGGCGCCCCCGGTGACCGGAGCACCGTCCGCGCTCAGGTCGACCAGCAGTGCATGCTCCTCGAATTGGGGCGCACGCCCCTGGACTTGGCCGTGCCGATCGACGACGAATGAACCGCCGTCGAACACCAATTCATCCTGGCCGCCGACCAGGTTGGCATAGAGGATGGTCATTCCGTGGTCGCGGGCACGGCGCCCGACCAGCGCTTCGCGCTCCACCTGCTTGCCGGCGTGAAAGGGGGAGGCATTCAGATTGATCATCACCTGGGCCCCGGCCGCGGCGGCCGCGGCCGTGGGGCCCTCGGACCAGATGTCCTCGCAGACGGAGAGCCCCAGGCGCAGCCCCCGGTGCTCGAAGACCACCGCCTCCCCGCCCGGTTGGAAGTAGCGCTTTTCGTCGAAGACGCTGTAGTTGGGCAGGGCCTGCTTGGCGTACTCGGCCACCAGGACTCCGTCGCGGATCACTCCGGCCAGATTGAACAGGCCGCCCGCGACGCGGCGCGGATAACCCAGCACCAGCGTGATGCCCTGCGCCTGCACCCGCACCCGCTCCAGGGCCGACTCCACGCGCGCCAGGAACTCCGGCCGCAACAGCAGGTCCTCCGGTGGGTAGCCGGTGAGGGTCAGTTCCGGGAAGACCACCAGGTCCGCGCCGGCCGCCCGGGCCTTGGCCGCCGCGTCGATGACGCGCCCGGCGTTGCCGGCGACGTCCCCGACCAGCAGGTTCAACTGCGCGATCTGGATACGAATAATCATAGGAACAGTGTCAACGCTGAGGGTGAATAATGGTCGATAGCACAGGGGCCAGCCAAGCGCTACTTCCAGGCCTTGAGGCGATCGGCCTCAGAGAGATAGCCGGCGAGATCCAGTATAAAATAGGACCAATTGTCGGCGTTTTCGATCGTCTTCTCATAAGGGAATAGTGGCGAAGGTTTCAGCCCCTTCTCATCGTAGCGATGATCTCTCGTGCTTAACACGGCATGGGAAAGTTCATGGACGACGGTCAAGGCGCACTGCCACATCTTACCGCTATTTCCCGTAAAATTGATAAAGAGCTTTGCCAGATAGACGATCGGAAAGGCCTTGCTCGCATCCGCTGAGCCATAGAGCTCATCCCACCATCCGGCGGCCCGGTCTTTGGGTTCATCGCTAAAGACAAATGAGTTTCTGTTGCAGGCCGCCGCCAGCTTCTTCATTCCCTCAAAGAGCGTGGGCGCGGCGCTTTCAAGGATGGTGTCCGAGTCGCTGTCTTGCAGGAACCAGCGTTTTATCAGTGCCTTGGTGGATTCATCTATTGACTTAACAACCCCCCCCGATAACTTGACGACGGCGTCCATAGTAATCTTGCGGGCAGTCATAAGCGACTGATACATCCAGGCGCGATCCTGCTCGCTGAAGATATCTCCTTCACGATTGAGCCGGTCCTGGATCTTGGTTGCGTCCAGGCCCAGCAACTCGTCAAAAATCCACCCGCCGTCGGCTTTCGGTGGCGCATACACCCAGACCGACTGCGCCCCGGCTTGCCCCCCGAGATACATATGTTTCAGGAACTTGATGGTCGCGGCCCGCTCGGCAAGGTTACCGGTCGACTTCGTATTGGTGGCCGCGTCATAGATGACCGTGCCCGCACTGACCAAGTCGCTCTTGACCTCATCGGCAATACGTTGGCGAATGGCATCAAGTGTCAATGGGCGCGCACCATCGAAGCCGCTGACAGCTAAGAACGAGGTGATCATGCAACTGTCCCGAAGGAATGCCTGCCAATCCGCTTGAAATACCTGAACCCTGACCACACTCCTGGCCTTGTCATAAACTTCATCGAAACTTTTCATGCTGGAGTCCTCGCTCAAGTCACTGGCAGAATTTGACCGTACGCTGGCGGATAGCGGCATCGCCGCGGCGTCCAGCCTTTTGGGCGAAAAGGAGATAACCGTTCATGCCCCAGCCTTCTCCCGGCGCCTCACAGGCTGAGCGGCCGGCACGGAACACGCCGGGTATCCGTGATCACCGCGGAATGTCGCCGCCGGCCTGTCACTGCCCACTGAGCAATTCCGCCATGCGCTGACCCATCCGCGCCGGTGAGCGCACGGTTACCACCCCGGCCTCCTCCAGGGCGGCAAACTTGCTGTCCGCGGTGCCCTTGCCACCGGTGACGATGGCCCCGGCGTGGCCCATGCGTTTGCCGGCCGGGGCGGTCACCCCGGCGATATAAGCGACGACCGGTTTGCTCATGTGGGTGGCGATGAAGGCCGCCGCCGCCTCCTCTGCCGACCCGCCGATCTCCCCTACCAGGATGACCCCCGCGGTGTCTGGGTCCTGCTCGAAGAGTGCAAGTACGGCCACGAAATCCAGGCCGTGGATGGGGTCGCCGCCGATACCGACACAGGTGCTCTGGCCGAGCCCCGCGTTGGTGGTCTGGAACACCGCCTCGTAGGTCAGGGTCCCGGAGCGCGAGACGATGCCGACCCGTCCGGGGGCGTGGATGTTGCCCGGCATGATGCCGATCTTGCACTCGCCCGGGGTGATGACGCCGGGACAGTTGGGGCCGACCAACACCGCCGGCTGGCCCGTCAGTGCGGCCCTGACGCGCAGCATGTCGAGCACCGGGATGCCCTCGGTGATGCAGACTATGACCCGGATACCGGCGTCCGCCGCCTCCAGGATGGCATCCGCCGCAAAGGGGGCCGGCACGTAGATCATGGTGGCGTCCGCCCCGGTGGCATCTACCGCGTCGTGGACGGTGTCGAAGACCGGTCGGTCCAGATGGCGCTGGCCGCCCTTGCCGGGGGTCACACCGCCCACCAGATTGGTTCCGTAGGCGATCGCCTGGTCGCTGTGGAAGGTGCCCTGCTGGCCGGTGAAGCCCTGACAGATGACCCGGGTATGCTTGTCGATCAATATGCTCATGTTCGCCCCTCAGTTGGCCGCCGCCGCGACCACCAGATCTGCCGCCTCGTCCAGGGTGCGCGCGGTCTGCACCTTGAGTCCGCTCGCCGCGAGCAGCTTGAGCCCCAAGGGGGCGTTGGTCCCCTCCAGCCGCACCACCACCGGCACGCCCACGGCGACCTTGCGTACCGCCGCGATGAGTCCCTCGGCGATCAGGTCACAACGCACGATGCCGCCGAAGATGTTGACCAGCACCGCCCGTACCTTGGGGTCGGAAAGGATCAGCGTGAAGGCCTCGGCCACCCGTGCGGCTGTCGCCCCGCCGCCGACATCCAGGAAATTAGCGGGCGCACCACCATGCAATTTCACCAGGTCCATGGTCGCCATGGCGAGCCCGGCACCGTTGACCATGCAGCCGATGTTGCCGTCCAGGCTGATATAGCTCAACTCGTGGGCGCGCGCCGCCGCCTCCCGTGGGTCTTCCTGGCCCGGGTCGCGCAGGGCCGTAAGCTCGGGATGGCGGAAGAGCGCGTTGTCGTCGAGATTGATTTTGGCGTCCAAGGCGACCAGGTCGCCGGCCGCGGCCACCACCAGCGGGTTGATCTCCACCAGCGTCGCGTCGCACTCCATGAAGAGCCGGTAGAGTCCGTCCATGAGTCCACCCAGTGCCTTGCGCTGGTCGGCGGTCAGCCCCAAACCAAAGCCCAGCCGGCGCACCTGGAACGGCTGGAGCCCGACGGCCGGGTGGACCCGAATCACCAGGATTTGTTCGGGGGTCGCAGCGGCCACCGCCTCAATGTCCATGCCGCCCGCCGGCGAGGCCACAAAAATAACCTGCCGCGACTCCCGGTCCACCAGTGCACTGAGGTACAGTTCGCGGGCGATGGCGGTGGGCGCCTCGATCAGCAGGCTCGCGACCGGTAGCCCAGCGGGTCCGCTCTGGTGGCTGATCAGTCGGCCGCCCAGCAAGCGCCGGGCCATGTCCGCCACCTGCTCGGGGCGGTCCACCAGCACCACCCCGCCGGCCTTGCCGCGCCCGCCGGCGTGGACCTGGGCCTTGACCACCCAGCGCCCGCCGCCGAGTGTGCCACAGGCCGCCACCGCCGCCGCCGGCGTGGTGACCGTCAGCCCCGTGGGGACGGCGATGCCATATTTCTGAAACAGTTGTTTCGATTGGTATTCGTGCAGGTTCATGGGCGCTCTGGCAGGTCCCGCGGGCGCGGCCGCATGGCCGGGTGCGGTCTATTCTGATCTAATCTGATCCAATTCCAAAGCGGCGGCCTCGCCCGCGTCCATCGCCAAGACGCCGTCGCGCCTTCTCCTTCACGAGTGCCCAGGCCATGCCCAGCGAGAAAGACCAGGATTCAGACGTCCCCAGCCCCGGCGTGCGGCTCCCGGACTCTGGGGATGTGAGCTCCAGCCGACGCCGTTACCCGACGTGGGAATCCCTGCGTTGGCTCTTCCTCTTCCGCCTGCTGATGGTGGCGGGGCTGGTCCTGGTGTTCTCTCCGGCGCTGACTGATCCGCTCATCGGCGGCGTCAACACGGCCCTGGCCTGGCAGGTGCTGGTGGTGTACGCCATGTTCGCGCTGGCGAGCGGGCTCTTCCTCTACGCCCGCTGGCCGAGCCGGGAGAATCAGGTCTATCTGGCGATCTTCGTCGACCTCATCGCCTTTACCCTGGTCATGCACGCGGGTGGCGGCGTCGGCAGTGGCCTCGGCGTGCTGTTGGCAGTCGCTGTTACCGCGGGTGCCCTGTTGATGGAGGGGCGGCTGTCACTCCTCTTTGCCTCCTTCGCCGCACTCGCGGTGATCACCGAGCAGACCTACAGCTTCCTCCAAGGCGATGGGCCGGCCTCCGCCTACACCCAGGCTGGCCTCCTGGGGGTGGTGTTCTTCGCGGTGGCCTTGCTCGCACACGTACTGTACCAGCGCGTGCGCGACGCCGAGCAACTCGCGGCCCGTCGCAAGGTGGACATCGACAACCTCTCCAAGCTCAACGAGTTCATTATCCAGGACCTGAGCATCGGCGTGCTCGTCGTGGATGGGGACCGTCAGCTCAAACTGATGAATCAAGCCGCCCGGAACATGATTAACGGCACGGCGGCGGCGCCTGGAACCCCGCTCAAAGAGGTCAGCGCGGAGTTGGAGGCGTGGCTCCTGGAGCATATTCGCCCGACCGCCCCCCAAGTGGGGGTGATACGGGTCGGCAACCGGGAACTCAAGCCGACGCGACAATTGTTGGGTGACTATCGCGCGGCCGGGGTGGTGCTGTATTTGCGCGACAATCAGGAGCTGATCCAGGAGGCCCAGCAGATCAAACTGGCCTCACTCGGCACGCTCACGGCCAGCATCGCACACAACATTCGCAATCCCTTGAGCGCCATCTCCCACGCCGGCCAACTCATTGGGGAGGCTAAGGGCCTGTCACCTGACGATCGCCACCTGCTCGATATCATCCGCCGCAACTGCTCGCGCATTGACGAGATCGTCCGCAGTGTCCTGCAACTGTCGCGGCGCAATCAGTTGGACGCCCAGCACATTGATCTGGTTGCCTGGCTGTCGGAATTCTGCACCGAGTTCCGCGAGGCCCACGCGCTGGCACCTGAATATTTTGCGTTCGACTGCGAGAGCCCTCCCATCGCCGCGGACGTTGACCCGCGCCACCTCCACCAGATCATCGCCAACCTGTGCGAGAACGCCATCATCCACGGCGCCCGCCCGGACTCCCCGGCCCACATCCAGGTGCGCGTGGGTCGCGGCGAGGGTCAAGAGCGGGCGCGCATTGAGGTCAGGGACGACGGTCCCGGCATCGACGAAGACACCGTTGGGGAGATCTTCAACCCCTTCTATACCACCAAAGTGAGCGGCACCGGGCTCGGACTCTACATCGGCCGGGAACTGGCGGAGACCAATGGGATCCGGCTCGAATACCACCGGGTAAAGCCGCGGGGCAGTTGTTTTCGCCTGGTGTTCACCGTATGACGGCCCGGCGTGCCGCCGACCGCTTCCGGCCCGGACCCGGTGCGGTTATGCTTGCGATCCGGATGCGCTCCGGCGTTCCCGGGCGCCGCGCGGCCCGGGAACGCCGGGCTGCTGCTAGGCACGTCATCAGAACTGGGAGCCAGCCGGCATGAACAAAGCCCACGCACTCGTCGTCGACGACGAGCCCGACATCCTCGATCTGGTTAAGATCACCCTCGGTCGCATGGACGTACAGGCCACCACCGCCATGACCGTGGGCGCGGCCAAGCACGAGCTGGAACACGGGCGGTTCGATGTCTGCCTGACGGACATGAACCTGCCGGACGGCAACGGCATCGACCTGGTGCGCTTCATCGCCGAGCACCACCCCGAACTGCCGGTCGCCATGATCACGGCGCACGGCAGCATGGAGTCGGCGGTGGCCGCCATGAAGGCGGGGGCCTTCGACTTCGTCCCCAAACCGGTGGACCTGCAACTCCTGCGCCGACTGGTGGGCTCCGCGCTCAAACTGCGTACCCACGGCGCCGGTGCGGAGGGCCACAACGAGAGCGGCTCCCGACTGCTCGGGGACTCCCCCAAGGTGGAGGAGATCCGTCGCCTCATCGCCAAGCTCGCCCGCAATCAGGCGCCGGTGTTCATCACCGGCGAGAGCGGCACCGGCAAAGAACTGGCGGCGCGCCTGATCCACGCCCAAGGCCCGCGGGCGGAGGGGAACTTCGTGGCGGTCAACTGCGGCGCCATTCCCCAGGACCTGGTCGAGAGCGAACTGTTTGGCCACAAGAAGGGCAGCTTCACCGGTGCGGTGGCCGACAAGGAGGGCCTGTTCCAGGCGGCCGAGGGCGGTACCCTGTTCCTCGACGAGGTGGCGGATTTGCCCCTGCCGGCCCAAGTTAAACTGCTGCGGGCCATTCAGGAGAAGAGCGTGCGCCCAGTGGGGGCACAACAGGAGCTGGCGGTGGACGTGCGCATCATCAGCGCCAGCCATCGCGACCTCAACGACGAGGTGGAGAAAGGTCGCTTCCGCCAGGATCTGTTCTACCGCATCAACGTGATCGAGATGCGCATGCCGGCCTTGCGCGAGCACCCCCAGGATATTCTGGTGCTCGCCGCCCGTATCATGGAGCGCATTACCCGCGAGCACCCCGAACGCGATTCCATGAAGCTATCGGACGAGGCGGTGGCGGCGCTCGCGCGCCACCTCTTCCCGGGCAACGTGCGCGAACTGGAGAACGTGCTGGAGCGTGCCACTGCGCTCTGCGACGGCTCCATTATCGGCGCTGAAGACCTCTATCTGCCCCAGACCGAGACCCAGGTCGCGGCCGGGCCGCACGCCAACCTCGAGGTGCCCTTGGAGGACTACCTGGGGGAGATCGAGCGCCGGGCCATCCTCAAGGCCCTGGATGATACCCGCTGGAACCGCACCGCCGCCGCCAAGAAACTCGGCATGACGCTGCGCGCCCTGCGTTACCGCCTGTCCAAGCTCGGGATCGAATAGCGACCGTGGCCAACGATCCGACCTGCCGTCAGGCCCAGCGACCGCGTGCGGGCAGTGCCCGCACGGACGCGGCGGCCACGCCTGGAGGCGCGCGCGATCCCTTCGTCGATTGGGTGCGCCAGGCGACCCCCTACATTCACGCCCACCGCGGCTGTACCTTTGTCGTCTGCTTCGGCGGGGAGGCGGTAGCCGACCCCGGGTTTGCGCACCTGATCCACGATCTGGCCCTGCTCCACGGATTGGGAGTCCGCCTGGTCTTGGTCCACGGGGCGCGCCCCCAGATCGAGGCGCGCCTCACGCAGCGCCACAGCGAGCTTCGCTACGTCAACGGGCTACGCGTCACCGACGATGCCGCACTCGCCTGCGTCAAGGAGGCGGCGGGGGTCGTGCGGGTGGAGATCGAGGCCCTGCTCTCGATGGGGCTCGCCGATTCGCCCATGGCCGGGGTGCGCATCCCCGTCGCCTCCGGCAACTTCGTCACGGCCCGGCCGATCGGGGTGCTGGACGGGGTGGACTATCGCCAAACCGGGGTAGTTCGGCGGGTCGACCGCCAGTCCTTGGCCCAGCGCCTGGACGCCGGAGCCGTGGTCCTGATGCCGCCGCTCGGCTATTCGCCCACCGGCGAGGTCTTCAATCTCAGCGCCGCCGATGTGGCCCGCTCCGCCGCCATTGCGCTCGCGGCCGACAAGCTCATCTTCCTGATTGAGGAGCCCGGGGTCTGCGACGAATCCGGCGTCTTGGTCTCCAATATCCTCAGCAGCGAGGTCGAGGCCCTGCTCGCCGCGGCGCCCGCCGGACAACCCGGGGCACTTCCCGAGGACCTGGCCCAAGCCCTGCGTGCCGGGGCCGACGCCTGCCTCCACGGGGTGCGGCGCGTCCACCTCATCGATCGACACCGCGATGGCGCCCTGCTGCGGGAGCTCTATACCCGTGACGGCAGCGGCACCCTGATCACCGGCCAACCCTACGAGGGTTTAAGGCCGGCGCGCACCGAGGACGTCACCGGGATACTGGAGCTGCTGCGTCCATTGGAGGAGCGCGGGGTGCTGGTGCGCCGTTCGCGCGAGCGCCTCGAGACCGAGATCAGCCGCTACTTCCTGATGGAGCGCGACGGACTGGTCGTCGCCTGTGCCGCGCTCCATCCCTATGCGGCGCAGCGGATGGGCGAACTCGCCGGCCTCGCCGTCCATGAGGGCTATCGGGGCGGGCGGCGTGGTGACAAACTGGTGGCCCACATCGAGTCGGTCGCCCGCACCCGCGGCCTCACCCGGCTGTTCGTCCTCACCACCCAGACCGCCCACTGGTTCCAGGAGCGCGGTTTCCTTCCCGCGACGCGGGAGGACCTGCCCGCTGAAAAGCAGGTGCTCTATGACCAGCAACGCAACTCACTAGTTTTTATTAAGGATCTGTCCGCCTGAGGGGCGGTAACCCAGGCGCACGCAAAATGCTTGGCGAGCCACTTGCCGGAAACCCCCAGGCTTCGGCTATGCTCTGCGCCTGCCGATCAGCACCATAACCAACTAACAAGCCGCAGGAGTACCCCATGTCCGAGTCCCGTCCCTCGCTCTACCCACGCTTCACCTGGATACTCCTGGCGGTCTTGATCGGCGTCGGCGCCCTGGGCCAGTGGTACATCCGCAGCTTGCACCAGCAACTTGCGGCGCGAGACGCCCGGATCAACGAGACCACCCAGCAATTGGACGACACCAAGCGGTGGCTCAAGACCTCAACCGACAGTGAGCAGGGGCTGCGCGCGCAACTGGCGGCTGCGCAGACCCAGCTTCAGTCCACCACCGAGCTGCATGGTGCTGCCGCGGCCGCGGCCGCGCAGTACCAGCAGGATCTCGCCGCCGCGGCCGCGCGGGAACAGGAGCTCACCGGCCGCGTCGCAGCTGCCGACGAACGTCTCACGAAGGCCATCGCGGAGGCGAATACCAAGTGGGCTGAAAAGCTTAGAATCTACCAACTCGGTATGAATGGCACTGAGCCCCAGCGCGCCGCCCTGATCACCCGCCTCGAGCAGCAGGCCAGCGCGGCGCAGACCGTCCTGGACCGGGCGAATGAGCAATGCCGCAGCGAGCGCGAGCAGGCCGAGCAGGCCCGCCAGGGGGCAGAGACGCAGCTGACCGCCCAACTGGCCCAGACCCAACACCAGGTCGATGAGGATGCCCAGGCCCTGGCGGCGGACGCGTCGGCCAAGCTGGCCCAAGAGGGACTCCTGGCGGAGGCCAACGGCAAAGTCCTCGCCCTCACCGAGGAGCTGCAAGCCGGGCGCGGTGCCTTAGCCGAGCAGCAGCAGAAATACGAGCAGGCGCTGGCCACCATGCGGATTGAACTCGACCAGGCAGCGCAGACCCTGGCCGGGGTGCAGACGGAACTCAGTGCTGCGGTCGCGACGGCGACCCAGGCGAAGCAGGCGCAGGAACAGCAACTCCAAACCGCGGAGCAACGCATCGCCACACTGGAACAGGACCTGAAGGCCAGCGCGGCGCGCTCCGAGGAAGACCTCGCCGCCGCCAAACGGGCGCTGGAAGAGGCGCGGGTCGAGACGCAGCAGACGCTGGAGCAGGTCCGGGCCGAGGCGGAACAGTCCAAGCAGGCCCTCGCCGCTGACTGCGCGGCCAAGACCGCCGCCGCCAAGCCGCCGCTGTCGACGCGGTATCCGGGACTCAAGGCCCAGCAGACCGAGCGGGGCACCCTGATTCGCCTCGGCGAGGACCAACTGCACTTCCGTGCCGCGGTGTTGCCCAAGGGTAAGAACCCCAGCCTGGACCGGCTCGCCGCCCTGCTCGGTGAACAGCCGAACCTGACTGTGCGCATCGAGGGTTACACCGACAGTGCCGGGGAGGACGACGCCAATCTAACCCTGTCCAAAGCGCGGGCCGACACGGTCCGGCAGGCCCTGATCGACCGCGGGGTCGCCTCCGAGCGTCTGAGTGCCGAGGGCTTCGGCAAGCAACGGCCGATCGCCGATAACGCCACCCCAGCGGATCGGCGCAAGAACCGCCGGATCGAGGTCTACCTGATCGAGCCGGCGCTCTGAGCGATCGGCCTCCGGACAGCGAAACTCCCAAGTTCGACAGTTGTTCACGCCACGCCGCACGGACGCCAAGCGCAGCGCGGGCGTCTATGCACTCTCACCATCCCCCGCCGGGGGGATCGCCTGACCCTGACAGCGCACGCAAGAACCTTGACGTTCGGGCGTGACAACTGCGCCTATAAGAATAATCTATGTTTGAAGATCAAAGACCTACGCCGTCTCCCTGGCCGCTCGTCGCCGCTGCGATCGTCGCGATGACGCTGTGGCGCATCGGCGCGGCCGCGCTCCTGCCGGTGACCCAGGACGAGGCCTATTACCTGGATTGGGCACATCACCTCGCCTGGGGCTATTTCGATCATCCGCCGGGGGTGGCCGCCTTCGGCCTCGGTACCCTGATCGCCGCGGGCGAACCCCTGGCGGCGCGTCTCGGCGCACTGCTGGCCAGTACCCTGACGCTCGTCGTGCTCGCCCGATTCTATTTCAATTGCGGGCTCGTGCGCCGGGACGACCTGGGGTTGGCGCTGGTGCTGGCATTCGGCAGTGTGGTGGGACTCGCCGGCGGCATCCTCATCACCCCGGATGCCCCGCTTGCACTCGCTTGGGCACTGACCCTGCACGAGAGCGAACGCGCCCTGGCCGGCCAGCGGCGGCGCTGGCTCACCGCCGGCCTGGCGGCCGGACTGGGGCTGCTCGGGAAATACCACATGACCATGATCGGCCCGATACTCCTGTGGGCCATCATCCGCACCGATTTACGCGCCCTGCGTACCCCTTGGCCCTACCTGGGCGGGGGGCTCGCGGTGCTGCTATTCAGCCCCAATCTGCTGTGGAACTTCCACCACGACTGGATGACCCTGCGTTTCCAGTTCGGCCACGGCTTCGCCTTGGACACCGGCACCCTGATCGCCGACGGGGCGAGCGCCGCCGCCGCGGCCATCCAGCGCTGGAGCCCCGGCTCCCTGGGCGAGCGCGCGCTCAATCTGGGCGAGTATCTGGGTATCCAGCTGGGCCTCTGGGGTCTGCTCGCGGCGCCGTTACTGGCCCTGCCCTTCCTGTGGGTGCGGCACCGGCTGGCCCGAACGGCCGGTACCGGCCCGGTCATCGCCGACCACGCCCGGCCGCTGCTCCTGGCCGCCACCCTGTTTCCGATAGGGTTTTTCGCCTTAGTCTCACTGGGCAGTGCGGTGATGGCGAACTGGCCGGCGATGTATCTGCTGGCCGCCCCGGCGCTCCTGGCGCCCGGTCTGCGGGGGCTGCGCCGCTGGGTCATCGGTGGCGCCGCACTCAACCTGCTGCTGGTCAGTCTACTGGTCGTCCAGGCGGCCACCGCCGTCCTGCCGCTCCCGGACAGTGCCAACCGCGTCCTGCGCGAGACCCACGGCTTCCGCGCGTTGGCGGGCATCGCCAAGGGGCTGGATATCCCCGTCTATGCCGACCGCTACCAGCTCATCGCGCAATTGCGGTTTTATGCGCCAGAGCTCAAGACCGGCCAATGGCCAGGGCTCGCGCGTCAGTCGGAATACCTGGTGGGCCAGATCGCCCCGCGGGTGACACCCCAGACCCAGGCCGGACCCTTCTGGATCGTCACCGAACGGCAGAGCCCACCCGAGCTAAGCGGCTTTCGCAACACCCTGCAGGGCACCTTCTTCGACTGCGCCGGAGCCCCCCTGGCCGAGTCGACCGTGCCCCCCTGCGCTGCGCCGCTGCACGAATGGCACTTCTACCGGTATGAATAATCGCCCGCTGGGCGATTAGTCATATCGTTAAAGTTAATCAGCGACTCTGACAGTATTCCCGTAGGATGGGTTGAG
>CAILVI010000243.1 GCA_903837595.1 uncultured Thiodictyon sp. | reverse complement strand
GGGAGGGGGAACGGCCAAGGCGCCCGCCACTTTCATCTTGCGGGGTGGTGCGGGCGCCATGGCCGTTAGCCGGTGGCGGCTCCCGACATATCTAAGAAAAATCAGTGGTGTCTGCACTCCGAACCGGCTAAAGCCTCTACCTCCTGTGGCCGGAACGACGATCAAGGCCGGCTCGTGCCCGCGCAGGGCCGACCACGTGTCAGCAGATTAGGACTGATTTTAGTGAGCCGTCAACTCAAGCGGACGAGCCGGTGGTCACAACTGATCTGGAAAGGGCAAATCTCACCCCAATGCGCCAAGCTCGCCAAGGTTTTTCAGTGGGCGGTTGTGCTCGTGCAGCCTGTTATTTGCGTACCCGTACGCCCTGCGCCGGGTCCCATTGGAGAATCTGGTCGCTCTTGGGCAAGGGTGCCTCGGGTACCTGCCCCGCTGACACTCCGTATTGCCAATCCGCCGGGCAGATCGCAATGTAACGGGCATAACCTCCCAAGCCGCCTTTGAGCTTGGGATAGCCGACGGTCACGAGACAACCGGTTGCGGGCACCTGGTCCAGGTTGGCTACGCCTTCGGCCTGGGCGTAGCCGTGATGCATCAGCCAATGCTCGCCCTCGAGCGTCGGCGTGGTGTCGGTATCGAGTGGCTCGTGACCGTGGAAGAGAATCTGGCGCTGCTCGTGCAGGAACTTGAGTGCCGCCAAGCACACCCCGGGAAAGACCTCGCGGGTCGCCAGCGCGGGGTCGGGCCAGGCCTTCGACCAGTCCGAACGCACCATCACCACCGAGCCGGCGGGAATCCTGCCGTGCTGTGCTTCCCAGCGCTTGATGTCGGCGACCTGCAAATGGTAGCCAGGATTGGCGGCGACCTGCTCCACGATCGAGATGACCGCCAGCGGCCGTACCGCATAGGTGGCCGGCAATTCGTCGATCCCCGGGTATTCCGGTGCCCAATGGGCTGGTGGGTCCAGCTGGGTACCGAATTGATCGCTGCTCAGCTCGTACCGGGTCGCCTCGAAGCCGTCCTGTGCATACCGGTAGGGCTCACCGGTCTGCGGGCTTACCGCAGGTCCGAATCGCGACGGACCGAAGCCCTTCCATACCGGGATGGCGGGCGACAGCGTGTGCGTCAGGTCGATGTATTTGGCGCTCTTCAGCGATTGGTTGTAGATCGACCATAGCCCGGGGGCACCAGCCGCCGGGGGTTCCGCGAGGGTCGGCGGCGTTGGCTCGGCCGCCAGGGCGGTTGCCAGGACGCACGCGACGGCGGCCAGGGCAGCGAGCGTAGCGAACGATGGTCTGGCCATGAGCCTCTTAGCTCCCCAGTCTTATGGACAACAGTGAGACGTGATCGTGCATTGCGTATCCGGTTCGGTAGAATGAGTCACAGTCGGCAATCCGTGACATAGCGTACCAGGTGGCGCCGGGTGGGGCATAGGCCACCGAGCTCCTCGTGACACCGCTCCAGGCCCTCGTGACACCGATGTAGAGATTGTGAAAGTATTCGGAACGTGGCGGGCACCCTACGCGGGGTCTTGGCGGGTGTTTGCTCGCGCTCGCCCCGCGCGGTCCTCGACGAAGTCGTGCAGCACCAAGCGTCTCCAGGGGCGCGGGTGCGCGCCTCATGCGGACACACGGCGAATACTTTCACAATCTCTTGAGCGGTGTCACGAGAGACCGGGTGGTCGGGGGCCGTTGCGCGTGCCCACCGACAGAGCAGGAGGTGAGCATGAAAGCGAAAAAGATTAAGGTCTTGGATGCCGCAGGGGTATTGGTCCCGCTGCTGCCCATGACTCTGCCTGCTGCGACGATCAGCTATCAATACGATGCGCTGAACCGCCTGGTCCAGGTGGCCTATTCGGACGGCCGGAGCATTGCCTACACCTACGACGCGGCCGGTAACCGCACGCGCAAGTCAGTGACCGGCGAGCCTGATACCGATGGTGACGGCATTCCTGACGTGATCGACCCGGATATCGACGGCGACGGCGTTCCCAATGCACTCGACGCCGTCCCCTACGACCGCACCGAGTGGCTGGATACCGACCACGACGGCATCGGCAATCACGCGGACCCCGACGACGATAACGACGGTATCCTGGATAGCGTGGACAACTGCCCGCTGGTGGCTAATCGCGACTAGGCAGACTTCGACCGCAACGGTATCGGCAATGCCTGCGACCCGAATTACCGGCCCTTTTGCACGGAATGCCTGCCCAGCCCCGGGGGGTGGCGGAGCATCCTCGCGCGCTGATCCTCGCTGCAGCCGACGGTGGGCACGCGGTGCGTGCCCACGGCTACCGGGTACCGCGCTCGTTGTTCGACTGGCAGATGGCTTGGCGAAAGCGGTTGCAGCGATCGAGAAACTCCCGGGTGCTCTTGGGCATTGAGACCCGGGCACGCACGATGTGAGTGATCAGTTCGGACCCCTCGCGCAGCAGTCGTGCCCCCTCCAGTACTTCGCGGATGGTCGGCGCGTCCGGCACCGTCGGCACTTGGGGCTGGATGTTGCAGAGCTGTTCGCGGGCGACGACATAGTCCGACCAGACCTCGAAGATGCAGGCGTCGGTGCGCAGGATCTCGCACTTGCGCTTGGCAGCCGCCATCAGATGGTCGATGCGCGGGTCGATGTTGGAGAATCGGGTGCTAGTGGAGAAGGCGTCTTTGAGGCCGCTGCCGAGACGGTCGATGTCCCGCATGGCCATGGCCATCTTGACATAGCGGCTTTCGTAGAAATCTTCGATGGGGATCGAGAATGCCTTGAAGGGCTCCCCCCACAGTTCGTCGATGCCCTCGTCGCCGCCCCGGTGCCGCACCATCTTTCCGAGATCCAAGGCCTCCATCAGGCATTGGCCGCACTCGCGCATCAGGGTGTTGTCGTGAGTGATTTCGACCCCCGCGGACTGTAAGTCCACCAGTGAGGTGAAGATGTCCGCGGCGCGGTTGAAGAGGGCACCGGCGAGCATGGCCCCGTTGACCCGCTTGCGCTCGATGTCGGTCTCGGCCTGGTAGGCCGCGCGCGCCTCGCTCAAGCGGCACCCGGGGATGTTGATGCCATGTTCCACATGGTTGAAGAGCCGCCGGGTTAGTGCCCGGATCAGGCGTTTGCGGGTGTCCAGGCTGTTGGCCGGCGGTTCGTAGTGCTTGATCCAGTACCCGTCATAGTAGACGCGCAACTCGCCGTCGATCTCGCGGCGGGTGCCGTTTTCGGTGGACTCGGACATGGGGCTTGTCGTTCGCAGGGGGGATGGGGTAAGTGTATCGGAGCCGGGCCGGTTCAGGGCGCGACGATGAGCATCAAATAGGCGAGGAACAGGATCAGATGGACCACGCCCTGGAGTACGTTCGTGCGGTTGCCGGAAAAGGTGAGGATAGCGCTTACCAGGGTCAGGCCCAAGAGGAGCCCGTCGGCGGCACTCAAGCCCAGCTCGACCGGCTTGCCCACGATCAGGCTGATGGTGAGCACGCACGGGACCGTCAGGCCGATGGTCGCGAGCACCGACCCCATCGAGATGTTCACCGCTCGTTGCAGCCGATTCTTCAGCGCCGCGCGCACGGCGCTGATGGCCTCCGGGGTGAGCACCAGGGTGGCGACGATCAGGCCACCTAAGGGGGCCGGCAGCCTCAAGACCTCAATGCCGATATCCAGCGGGATGGCCAAGGCCTCCGCCAGTACGATCGCCAGGGCCAGATAGGTCAGCAACAGGGCGCTGTGTCGGTAGGGCGAGTCCGGGACCGGGTGATCCCCCACGGCGTCCGCGCCCTCGTCGGATCCGCGATCCCCGTCGTCGCTGAAATAACTGCGGTGGCGCCGGGTCTGGATCATCAGAAAGGTACCATAGAGAGCGAGCGAGATCAGGAGCAGGAAGACGGACTGGAAGGCGTTCAGGGTCGGTTCGGGCGTGGAGACCGTGACCGTCGGCAGGACCAGGCTCAAGACCGCCAGCGGCACGATGACGCTGAGATAGGCGCGGGTGCCTTGCAAGTTGTAGGACTGCTCGTGGTAACGCAAGGCGCCGAGGATCAGGGCCAGGCCGACCAGTCCATTGAGGACTATCATCACCACCGCGAACATGGAATCCCGGGCCAGGGTTGGGTTGTTGTCGCCATGCAGCATCAGGGCGGCGATCATGAGCACCTCAATGGAGGTGACCGAGAGGGTGAGGATCAGGGTGCCATAGGGTTCCCCGAAACGGATGGCCAGACATTCCGCATGGTAGACCACCCGCATGGCCGCCAGCAGGATCGTGACAAACAGCCAGGTGAAGAACGCGGTGAGCCGCAGCGGCGCGGTCGGGTCGTTGAGCCAGGTGTTGCCGAACACCAGGAATACCGCCGCCGTCGCCAGGGCCAGCGGCAGCGGCCACTCTGGGCGCCACCGGGTCCAGGTCGTGGCGGGTCGCGCGCCTTGGAGCGCCGGGTCCTGGTGGTTGCGGTTCATGGGATGGGGCGTCACGATGGTCCGTTGTTGATGCTTTAGGCGGTGGCCTTCCAGTGGTGCACTGGTGGGCTGCCGCGAGCGGCGTCCGGGCGCGGCCGGCCTGACTGGCCGCCTTGGGCCGCGTTGGTGACCAGTGAGCGTACCAGGGCGGAACTCGAATGATAACCAAAAGACGCGCCGGAGGATCATACTTGAGTGCCTGGTTCCCGGCGGTATCCCGGGGCGCGGCGGCGCTGTAACATCTGCCCGGAGACGCCGAGCACCTTGGGAGCGCTCCACAGGTGCGCCATGGACTGGGTTTTCCCCCGGTCGCCCCCAGGTTACAGTCTTCACCCCCCACTGAGGCACCATCATGTTTGGTATGCTCTTATTTGTCGCCATCGGGATCGTCATCGGCTGGAATCTGCCGCAACCGCCCTGGGCCAGGGAGTGGCAGCATAAGGCGGTGGACGCGGTGCGTTCGCTCACCAACAAGTCGGGCCACTGAGTCCTGCTTAGCCCCCCGACGGGGCCGAGGTGCCGGCCCAGGCCGTCGCCCTGGTGTGATGCGTGCATTGCGCAGCCTGCGGGTCCTGCCGATTGCCGGCGGGTTGGGCCCCGGTGTTGACCCTAAACCATAAACCTTGAGAGTTTTCCTCCGCCGTCCGGCAACGGCCGGGGCGATTCTTTGCAGTAAATCCGGAGACCCCGCCAATGTCCGCAGTCAGTCCTGACCAGGCAACCCTGATCCTGGGTGGCAACGAATACCAATTCCCCGTGACGGAAGGCAGCGAGGGTGAGCGCGCCATCGATATCGGCGACCTGCGCGCCAAGACGGGCCACATTACCCTCGACCCCGGCTATGGCAACACCGGCAGTTGTGAGAGCGCCATCACCTTTATCGACGGTGAGCAGGGCATCCTGCGCTACCGCGGTATTCCCATCGAACAGTTTGCCAGCAGCCCCACCTTCACCGAGGTGGCCTGGCTGTTGATCAGCGGAAAATTGCCGACTCCCTCGGAGTACGCGGTTTTCTCCGAGGACCTGACCCGTTACTCCTTCCTCGACGAGGGCATGAAGCACCAGTTCGAGGGCTTCCCGCGGGCGGCGCCACCGATGGCCATTCTCTCGGCCATGATCAACTCACTCTCCTGCTTCCACCCGGAACTGCACGAGCTGGAGGACGAGACCCAGTTCAATCACGCGGCGGCCCGCTTGATCAGCAAGATCCGCACGATCGCGGCCTATGCCTTCCGCCACTCGCGGGGCCTGCCCTACATCTACCCCGACCCGGCGCTGCGCTATGTGCCGAACTTCCTGCACATGATGTTCTCCCAGCCCTATCGGCAATATGTCTGCCCCCAGATGGTGCGCGATGCACTGAATCTGATCCTGATCCTGCACGCCGACCACGAACAGAACTGTTCCACCTCCACGGTGCGCATGGTCGGCTCCAGCGGTGCCAATCTGTTCGCCTCCTGCGCCTCCGGGGTGTGTGCCCTGTGGGGACCGCTGCATGGTGGGGCGAACGTGGAGGTGCTGAACATGCTGCACCAGATCCACGATGGCAACATCACCCCGGAGGAATACGTTAGATTGGCCAAGGACAAGGACAGCAAGGTGCGATTGATGGGGTTCGGCCATCGGGTCTACAAGAACTTCGATCCACGCGCCAAGATGCTCGGTGCCATCGCCGAGAAGCTGTTGCCTCAGTTGAGCGCGAACGATCCACTCCTGAACATCGCCCGGCGGCTGGAGGAGATCGCACTCTCGGACCCCTATTTCATCGAGCGCAAGCTCTATCCGAACGTCGACTTCTACAGCGGCATCCTGCTGCGGGCCATCGGCATCCCGACCAACATGTTCACCGTCATCTTTGCGATTGGCCGGCTGCCCGGCTGGATCGCCCACTGGTGGGAGCAGAACCGCACCATGGCTAACAAGATCGCGCGTCCGCGTCAGATCTATACCGGCGAAACCCACCGCGACTATATTCCCATGGACCAGCGGTCCGAGTAGTCAGGGCATGGCCGACGCCCCTGACAGCGAGGCGGTCTGGCGCTATCTGTGCAACCTCCAGGACCGCCTCTGCGGCGCCCTGGAGGCGACGGATGGTCAGGCCGTCTTCGGGGATGATGTCTGGGAACGGCCCCACGGGGGCGGGGGACGCACCCGTGTCATCGTCGGTGGGGCGGTCTTCGAACAGGGTGGGGTGAATGTCTCACGGGTCTTCGGTGAGCAACTGCCGGCGTCCGCCACCGCCAATCGCCCGGAACTGGCCGGGCGGGGCTTCCAGGCCATGGGGGTGTCGCTGGTGCTGCATCCGCGCAATCCCTATGTGCCCAGTACACACCTGAATCTGAGGCTTTTCTTCAGTCAGCACCCAAGCGAGCCAGCGCTGTGGTGGTTCGGCGGCGGCTTCGACCTGACCCCCTATTACGGCTTCGACGAGGATGCCATTCACTGGCACCGCACCGCGCGGGCCGCCTGCTTGCCCTTCGGCGAGGGGGTCTATCCGCGCTGCAAGCAGTGGTGCGACGAGTATTTTTATCTCAAACATCGCGCTGAGCCCCGCGGTATCGGTGGGGTCTTCTTCGATGATCTGGGGCCGGGCGGCCCGCCGGGAGGGAGCGGGGCGGGCGGATTTACCCACGGTTTTGCCTTCCTGCGCGCGGTGGGGGAGGTCTATCTCGGCGCCTATCTGCCGATCGTCGAGCGGCGGCGCGCCCTGGTCTATCGCGAGCGGGAGCGGGCCTTCCAGAAATACCGCCGCGGCCGCTATGTGGAATTCAATCTGGTCTGTGACCGGGGCACGTTGTTCGGGCTCCAATCGGGTGGGCGCACCGAGTCGATTTTGATGTCCCTGCCGCCGGAGGTCAGCTTCCGTTACGACTTCAAGCCGGAGCCAGGCAGCCCGGAGGCGAGGCTCTATGAGCACTTTCTGGTCCCGCGGGATTGGGCAAGCATGCCGCTTAGCCCGTAATTCGGAGTCGATATTGCTGCGGCTAGGCCGAGGCGTCGGGTCTCACCCGGCGCGGCACCTTGATAGTCGTAAGCGCGGCGATTGCATCCACCGCGAGCTCTGGGCTCAGATTGGGCGTCAGCCCATGCGGTTGGCGCGGATGGGGTGCAAGCGCTTGCCCGGCCCGCTCCAAGTCGGCCTTGCTGTTGCTGAAATAGCGTGCCGCTTGAATCGTCTTAGGCAGATTCTTCAGCACATGCCACAGGCTCCAGCGATGTTGCCAAAGGCGTCGCGCGAAGCGCCGTCGGTAGCCCTTGCTGTCATAAAAGCGACGGACCTGCGCGTTATACAGCGCGTCCATCTCCGTACGCGATGCGAAGCCCTTCGGCAGGTAGACAAAGTTCAGACAGTTCATTAGCCGCCAGTCCTCGTTGAAGTCGCCCGACACACCGCCGACACATTCGTCCCAGATCGGTGCGCCGTACATGGGACTAAACTTGCTCATATTGATGTCGTCGAGATCGAGCGAGAGTATGAAATCGCTGGTGGTGGCGATCGTTTCCGGGGTCTCGCCGGGCAGCCCAAAGATGAATAGCCCCTTCGCCCGCAGCCCGGCGGCATGAATCTGCTCGACCGTTTGGCGGACACCCGCCAAGCTGACGCCGGCCTTGTGCCGCTGCATCATGCCCAGATCCGCCGACTCGATACCCATGGATACCATGACGGCGCCGGCGCGCTTGAGCAGGCGCAGCATCTCGTCCGACGTGTGGCCGGTGCGCACGGCACAGTTAAAATCCATGCCCAACGGTTTCGCGATCAGGGTTTCGCACAGTTGCGTCACGCGCTGGCGTTGGGCCGTGAACAGATCGTCGTAGAAATTGATGTGGCGCACGCCAAAACGGTCGCGCAGATACTTCATGTGCTCATAGACGTAGGCCGCGGAGTTCGTCTTGTACAAGCGCTCGAACACCGTGCGGTCGCAGAATGAGCAGGTGTAAGGGCAGCCGCGGGACGTGACCATGGTGGCACCCTGCCGCTTGACATAGGAGAATAGCGGCAGATGGTAACCGCGCGGGAAACCAGCGAGCTTTTCGTAAGCGGGAAAAGGCAGATCATCGAGATCAAGGATGCGCTGGCGTCGTGGGTTGGAAACGATGTCCTCGCCGTTGCGATAGCAAAGATTGGCGATCTCCCGGGGTGCCCGGTGCTCGGCCAAATCCAGCAGCGTACCCTCGCCCTCGCCGAGGCACAGGTAGTCGATTTCAGGGAAGTGTTGCAGCAGTGCCGCGCCAATCGCAGAAACGTGCACATTGCCGAACACGACCTGGACCTCGGGGCGTTTGGCCTTGATGCGCGCCGCGATCTCAAAGGCATCCATGAAGCCCGAGGTCGTGACCGAAAAGCCGACCAATTCGGGATTCGTCGCCAATACCATCGCCGCATTGGCGGCGAGCGAAGCGGGCGCGCCGGGGCCGAGACAATCGTGTACCGCGCAGGGATGCCCATACTGCTCCAGGTATGCCGCCAGTTGCAGGATGCCCAGCGGCGCCATGCGATTAGCCAGCAGCGAGAAGTCCGGCTGCCCGGGAACGAAATTGAATCCGGCCGGGTGAACGAGCGTTATTCTCATGTTAGCACCAAATTGAAAGTTGCCTGCGCGCCCCTTGCGTCCTGCCGTTTCGGCCTCAGCTGGGCCCTTGTAACGAGCCAGCAAGTACAGCTCGTCCTACGCAACCTCGCCCGAGCGCAGGGCGCTTGGCGGGCGGCGATACCGGCGTGCGCTTGTTCGGTTGCCATCGTCGTTGCGCCCCGGATTGTGGACGATATCTGACGGCTCGGGCGGTTCAAGGCCAGCAGGTACCGACAGCCGATCCAGGGCGCCATCAATTTATCATATTATTACAATATGTTAGGGTTATTCTGGGGCGCCGCAAACGCCACCGCCCCAACGGGTGGCTGCGAACATGATAACTGCTGGGGCGTGCACGAGAGAGTTTAGGCCGCGTAAATTATCGAGTAAACTGCTAACCCAAAGCACCGCTGCGGCTCAGACTGTTGGCTCTGGGCCCACTGCGTTTGGCTCGATCCCACGTAGCTGCGAAACCACTATGCCCCAAGCCAATTGTGAACTGCAAAGCGAGGTCGCCCGACTGATCGTCGACGCCCTCAATCTCGACATCAAGCCGGAAGAGATTCAACCCGACGCCCGCCTTTACGGCGAGGGGCTGGGGCTCGATTCCATCGACATTCTGGAAGTGGCACTGGTCGTGTCCAAGCGCTTCGGCTTTCAGCTGCGTACCGATGGTGCGGACAATGTCCGCATCTTCAGCTCTCTCGCCAGCCTCACCGAGCACATCGCGGCGGCCCGGACCAAATGAGCCTGACTCCGGTCTGTGTGGTCCGCCGGACCGTCATCGCCGCCGCGGTATTGGCTTATCCGGTACTGGCGCATTACAGCACTACCACGGCGGCGGTCCATACCTTTCCGGCTTTAGGTCTCATCGTCTTGCTGACGCCCCTGCTAGCTATACTGGCATGGCTCGCGTGGCGTTCGCCCCGGCGAATCGCTATGCTGGTGATTTGCATTGCGTTAGGTGGTCTGCTGTGGTGGTATCGGGATACGCTGGAACCAAATATTGGCTGGTTATATTTCATCCAGCATGCCGGCACCTATGTGCTGCTGGG
>CAILVI010000242.1 GCA_903837595.1 uncultured Thiodictyon sp. | reverse complement strand
GCGCAGGATCTGGCGACGGACCGCCGCGACCCAGGCCCCCAGCACCGGGGCCTCCCAGTCGATCCCCACCACCCGGCGGGCGCCGCGCACCTGAGACTCCATCCAGGTCTGCCAATGGCCGGGGCCGCTACCGTGAAATCCCGGGACGATCAGCGTGGTCTCGTGCATGGTGGCCTCCAGCAGGGTCGCATCGAGCGGCGGTTTGACCGCCGCTCAGCCGGCCACGTCCGACGGGGTCAATGCATGCCGCAGCGGCGCCCGGCCCAGGACCGGCGGCGGCAGGTCAGCCTCGATCAACTCGACGCCCAGGGTGCGGGCGCGCGCCAATGCCTGCGGCGTGTCGACCCCATCGAGCCACAATCCGAGTCGGCCGACGGCGGCCTGACGCCCCCAACCAGCCAGCGTCCCACTGCGATGCAACGTATCGAGGTCTCGGGGGTGAGGGACCACCCAGCGAACGCCGAGCGTGCCCAACAGGCCCCAGTCCGTCGTGCCGATGTCGGGCCGCGCCGCCAGCAGGCGGTAACCGTAGCCCGCAAAGCTCCTGGCGGCCTCCTGGACATGGGGATCGGTGTGCAGCGCCCGTCCGTCAAGCCGCAGGACCACTTGGTCGGTGCGCAGACCGAAGCGGTGCAACAGGGTCTCGAAGACCTCGCCGTGGTGCTCCGGCAAGGCGGCCACATGGCGCAGATGCACATCCAGCACCAGCAACTCCCGCCCGTCATGGCCCTGGTGCAGATGGTTCAGTGCATGGAAGGTGCGCAGGAAACGGTCCAGAAACACCACATCCGCGGCGTCCCAGGCATGGACATAGAGCGACTCGGGCGGGACGCAATGGCCGTGCGCGGTCCGGACCAAGAGCTTGGCGCGCTGGCCGAACACCTGGCCGGTCGCGGCATACACCACCGGTACCAGATAGGGTGTGAGTACAAAGTCGGCGATCTGCGCGGTCAGGATGCCGTGATCGAGCCGATAGCTGGCCCCCTGGCGCAGGTGGGCCTGCGGATGCAACTCAGGCAACCGGACATTGTAATAATCGACGACGCTGGTCAGTGGCATGGCGGTGTTCTTCCAGGGGTGGAGTTGCAGATCGGCCAACGAATGGGTAAGCGACGGTTGACAGTCGACAACGGCAGCATTGGGTGAGACACATGCTGAATTCTCTCCGGGAAGTGGAATTGGCCCATACCGGTACTGCGCTGCGGCGCAGGCGCTACATCGGCCCTCGACAGGCGCCCGCCGAGGGCGCCATCAGATCATGGGAAGGATAAGGCGCGGGCGTCGCAGCAGGCAACCAAGCAATTGCGCTTTGCTTATTCTTGATCGTGACCCCGGCCAGCCCCTAGGCGATATTCGGCGCGACCGGCAGCCGCTCCTGAGGTTGTAGAAACGCGTCCTCGCGGCGACGGGCTGCCGCGAGGACAGTGGCCCGGTCAGCGTCCAGGCGCTATCGTGGCCGCACACCGGGCAGACAAAGCCCGCGGGCCACGGGAGGCAGTCCCCGTCGGTTCAGAACCGCACCTGAGAGTCGCCCACAGCGCGAGGGTAATCGATGCCAGTATAGGGGTTATGCGCCGACCCGGTTTACTCCGGTTAAGTGGAGAGCCCAGTTGTCCCTAATCGGAAATATTGAGCTGAAATCGTTATGTGACTTTCAGACTGCAATTTGACAGGCTAGACCAAGACGTAAGCTTCACTCATCGCGTGAGCCGCCGCCATTTTTGATGCGCGCCGGGACACGTGCGCCGTAGACCGGAATGGTGATCGACACGATCCGCTCCATGGCGATTGCCCGCCGGCCCGCTCGCCCTCGCGCAGCCCAATGCGGAGTATTGAAATCATGTCCATCCTCTTCCGCGAGCATCCGCTCAGCCACGCCGTCACAGGCGAACTGCACTCCCTCAATTTCGAGCCGTTGCGCGCGCCGGAGCGCGTCTCCTATCTCGCCGTGGTGTGTGGCGACCAGGGGATTGAACTCAACGTTACGCATTTCAAGCGGCTGCTGGAGCACCATGGACAGTCGGTCCCAGAGGCGGTCAAGCAGCAGTACCCGGTCGACCTGGGGCCCATGCGCGTGGGCTGGGAGCGACACAACGAGTTCGTCACCTACACCTTCAGTAAACAGGGTGCCTTCGCACACCCCTTCGCCGAACCAGTGCTCCATGGACTCCCCGCGCAATGGCTATGCGAACTGCCTGGCGAGGTGATCGCAGCGGTCTCGCTAGCCATTGATTCGTGTGAAACACCGGAGCGCGACAACGACGCATTGAGCGCGCTGTTCGACGGCAATCCGGTCATCGGCTCCAGGGTCGTGGCTGGGTTGGCGGGCGCCTGGTCGGACTTCAAGATCCAACCCGACGGATGCGTGCGCATCCTGGTGCACGACTGCAGCCTGTCCGAGCACCAGGCCGGGCGACTGGTCAAACCCATCCTGGACATCAACTGCTACCGGGCGCTCGCCTTGATCGGGTTTCCGCTGGCGTGGAAGGTGCCCCCCGGCTCGGCGATGCCGATCGGCGACTGGCGATGCTGGCATCGCGCATGTCCAGCCAGGGTGCTGCGGCTGGCCCCAGCTTTGAAAGCGACCTGCTGGCCGAGCTGACCGATCTTGCTGCCGAGATCGAGGATGTCTCGGCGCGCACGACCTATCGCTTCGACGCCTCGCGGGCCTATTACGGGATGGTCCGGCAGCGGCTGGTGCAACTGCGTCCACAACGCATCGAAGGTTTGCAGACGATTGCCGACTTTCTCGAGGCCCGCCTGGCACCCGCGATCGCGACCTGCGAGGCGATCCAACAGCGCCAGACAGATTTGGCCGAGCGCGCGACCAGGCTGACCAACCTCCTGCGTGCGCGCGTGGATGTGTCCCTGCAGGAGCAGAATCGTCAGTTGCTGGAGTCAATGGATCACCGTGCACACCTCCAACTGCGCCTCCAGGAAACGGTCGAAGGTCTATCCGTCATCGCGATCGGCTATTACGGCGTCGGGCTCATCGGTTACGTACTCAAGGGCCTGGAGCATGGCGGCACCCCCATTGATGCGACGCTCGGCATGGGCATCGCGGTACCCGCCATCGTCGGTTTTGCCTGGCTGGGGCTGCGATGGGTCAAGAAGGGGTTTGCTCGCGAACGGGAAAAATCGCCACATTGACGATTTGCAATGCACCTTTTGTTTTTTTGAAATTGGACCCTGCGGGGCTAGTATGCAAATCACGGTCAGCAACGCACCGGGCACCAAAAAGTCCATCGCGATGCGGACCGTTGAACCTGCGGCAGTCCGTGCCGCGACCGTCCCGCTCCCGAATGTTTGGCAGCGGTTTCCAACTGCCCTGTAGAAGAGGTCTATCATGTCAGCACCCGCATTCACGCCCGATCAGGCAAAAGAGTTCCACGAGCAATTCAAGGTGACCTACTCCGCTTTCGTCGGCCTGGCCGCCGTTGCGCACCTGCTGGTGTTCGCCTCCAAGCCCTGGTTCTGAAGCCCGCCGGCCTCACACCGCCACTCTTAACTCAAAGGCAAATCAAAATGGCTACTACTCCTTTCCATCGCTCCCCCTTCGAATACAAGCCGGGCGAGCAAGACCACCTGTTCTGGCTGGTCGTCAATCCGTCGACCTGGCTGATCCCGATCTTCTTCGCCGTGCTGATCGTGGCGCTGGCAGTGCATAGCTATGCCATCAACCTGCCCGGCCGCGGTTGGGCCAAGCCAGTTGCGGCCCCGGCCGCCGCCACGGCGCCGGTTGCTGCCCCGATCCCGGCTCCGGCTGGCTGATTGCACAGTCGTCGCGACAGTCGTCTGCCATCTGACTGATATCTAATGGCAGCGCGGCGGTATCAAGACTCCCAGCAGGAGGCTGAACCGATGGCGGAAACCCGACCAGTCGAACCGCGGCAGCTACCACCCAAGGTGGTCACACCGCAACAACCCGCAACAAAGGTGAATAAAGTGTCAGCACCCGCATTTACGCCCGATCAAGCAAAAGAGTTCCATGAACAGTTCAAGGTGACCTACTCCGCATTCGTCGGCCTGGCCGCCGTTGCGCACCTGCTGGTCTTCGCCAGCAAGCCCTGGTTCTGATCTCAGTACCCCGAGGTAACACCAATGGCCAACAACATCGCAAAGCCGAAGAATCCAGACGACGATTGGAAGTTCTGGCTGGTGGTCGATCCATCCACCTGGCTGGTTCCGATTCTGCTCGCCGTGCTGCTGATCGCGCTGCTCGTGCATCACTATGCGCTCCATCTGCCCGGTCATGGCTGGTAATCGGTCATCGCCGCTCAGTATCCGGGGCACCCCGCTGCCGATGACGGAAGTCTCGGGGCGGGGCGCCCCGGCCCTTGTGGCTGGGGTTCTTTGAGATGGACAGGATTAACCGAGCGAAGGAGCGGTCGACTGGGACGGGTTCGGCAACCAGTTGGCCCAGGATGCCAACGGGCAGTTGAGCAACACGCAGGCGGCGTGCTGATCGACGACAGCGGTTTTGCTAAGAAGGGTGAGCGTTCGGCCGGGGTCGCCCGGCAGTGCAATGGCCGGCTGGGGAAGGAATGCACGGGAGTCTGGGCCGGAGGTTTTACCCAGGGTCGGTGTCTGAATCATGCGCGGCGTCGCGAGCTGTAACCCTACCGCCTGCCGGGCCTGATAGTCCAGGCGCAGCGAAGCAGCGCAGAGAAAGTGCATTGGCTACTGAGGCTTCTTCCTTAGAATCGCCCCAAAGCCGGTTTGGGTGAGTGCCCGGACACGCACATTCTCAAGACTCGCCTCCCCGCCAGAGAACTCAGACCATGTCCAAATCCCCCACGCGTTTTCCCACCAAGGCCGATGTCCTGGCGCGCACGCCCGATCCCGGTGTGCGGGAGATGCTCAAGCATCTGGAGCGCATCGGGGTCGAGACGCCCTTCGACCGCTTCGACCAGCAGAAACCCCATTGCGTTTTCGGCCTGGAGGGGACCTGCTGCAAGGTCTGCCACATGGGTCCGTGCCGGGTGACGCCGAAGAAGCCCCGCGGCGTGTGCGGGGCCGATGCCAACCTGATCGTGGCGCGCAACATCCTGCGCTGGACCGCGGCGGGCGTGGCGTCCCACGGTGCGCGGGGGCGGGAGGTGATGCTGGCGCTCAAGGGCGCGGCGGAGGGTACGCTCGACCTGCCGATCCTGGGGCCAGAGAAGGTCCGCGCCACGGCTAAGGTCTTCGGGATCGATGACCCCGGCAAGACCGTCGAGGCGTTGGCGGGTGAGATCGCCATGATCCTGCTCGATGACCTGTGCCGCACCCTGCCGGGTCCACACCGTACCCTGGAAGCGATGGCCCCGCCGGAGCGGCTCGCGGTCTGGAAGGCGCTGGACATCCTGCCGATCGGGGCCTACCACGAGGTCTTCGAGTCCCTGCACCGCACCGGCACCGGTACCGACGGCGACTGGGAGAACGTCACCCAACAGTTGCTGCGCACCGGGCTCGCCTTCGCCTGGAGCAGCGTGATGGGCTCCGCCATCGCCATGGATTGTCTCTACGGCCTGCCCAAGCGTGGGCGTATCTCCACCAACCTGGGCGCCATTACGCAGGACACGGTGAACATTGCCGTGCACGGTCACTCGCCGGTGCTGGTGGCGGCCATCGTCAAGGCCGCGCGGCACGCGGACCTGATCGCGGAGGCCCAGGCGGCGGGGGCGCAGGCGATCCGGCTCTACGGCATCTGCTGTTCCGGTCACTCGGCCTTGGCGAAGTTCGGCGACATCACCCCCTTGTCCAATGCCATGGGTGCCGAGTTGGTGCTGGGCACCGGGGCACTGGACCTGTGGGTGGCCGACGTGCAGGACGTCTTCCCCGGCATTATGGACGTGGCCGCCTGTTTCCACACCCGCGTGGTCACCACCAGCGATTCGGCGCGGCTGCCCGGTGCCGAGCACATCGCCTTCGACCATCACCACTCCAACCTGGACCAGGCGGATGCACTGGCCGAACGGATCGTGCGCCGCGGACTCCAAGCCTTCGGCGAGCGGCAAGGCGGCAAGGTGTTTATTCCCAAGGCGCGCATGGATGCGGAGATCGGTTTTTCGGTGGAGAACATCCTGGAGACCTTCGGCGGGGCGCCGACCCTGCTCGACCACCTGAGGTCCGGACGCATCCGGGGCGTGGTGAACCTGGTGGGCTGCAACAACCCCAAGGTGGTCTACGAGGAGTCGGTGGTGCGGGTGGCGGAGGAACTGATCGCACACGACGTGCTGACACTCACCAATGGCTGCGCCGCCTTTGCGCTGCTCAAGATGGGCTTCTGTCTGCCGGAGGGGTTGGCGGGTGCCGGTCCTGGGCTCAACGCAATTCTGGGGCCACTCACGCTGCCGCCGGTCTGGCACATGGGTGAGTGTCTGGACAACGCCCGCGCCTCGGCCTTCTTCCGCGCCGTCTCCAACGCGTCCGGTGAACCACTGCGGGCCTTGCCGCTGGCCTTCGCAAGCCCCGAGTGGTCGAACGAGAAGGGCGTGGGGGCCGCGCTCAGCTTCCGCCTGCTGGGGCTCAACTCCTACCACTGTATCGGCCTGCCGGTCAGCGGGTCAGCGGCAGTGTCCAACTTCTTCTTCGAGGGGACCCGGGAGACCTTGGGCTCCGTGGTGGTGGTCGAGGACGACCCGATGGTGCTAGCTGGGCGGATCATCACTGACCTGGACGCCCGCCGGGCCGCCCTGGGCTGGGCCGCCGCCGCGGCGCCCAACCCGCAGCGCCTCTCCGAACTGACCGCCGCGCCGCGTCCCCACGACCATCCGCATGACCATGACCATAACCATGGCGACGGCCATCACCACCATCATTCAGCCTAAGTCGAGAGGACTCCACCATGAAGCGTCGTGATTTTATCAAGCAGTCCGGCCTGGTCCTGGCCGCTGCGCCACTGCTCGCTGCCGGGCCCTTCGGCAACGTACTGGCCGGCGGCAACAAGGTCACCTTGAAGATCGGCTATCTGCCCCTCACCGACCACCTGTTGATGATCGCCGCCGAGCGGGAGTCGTTCAAGACGGTGGCCATCGAGCCGGTCAAGTTCTCCTCGTGGCCGGAGATCGCCGAGGCACTCAAGGCCGGGGCCATTGACGGGGGCTTCTTGCTCACGCCTATCGGGCTGACCCTGCGCAAGAAAGGAGTGCCGATTCAGGCCGTCCTGCTCGGCCATCGCAATGGCAGCGCCCTGACCGTCAAGAACCTTGATGCCATCGCGCGCATCTGAGGACCTGAAGGGTAAGACCATCGCCGTGCCGAGCCCCTTCTCCACCCACAACATCCTGCTGCGCAAGGTCCTGACCGAGCACCGGGTCGACCCAACCACTGATCTCAAGATCATCGACATGGCCCCGCCGGAGATGGTCAACGCGCTCGCCACCGGCCGCATTGATGGCTATATCGTGGCCGAGCCCTTCGGCGCCCAGGCCGAGGCCCAGAAGGTGGGCAAGGTGCTGACGCTCTCCAAGGACATCTGGCCGGACCACATCTGCTGCGTACTGAACCTGCGCGAGAAGGTGATCGCCGACGCTCCGGAGGCGGTGCAGGAGCTGGTCTCGGGGATGCTGCGCACCGCCGCCTTCATCGACGCCAAGCCGGCCGAGGCGGCCGCGGGGTCCAAGCGGTTGATCGGCCAGAAGCCCGCCATCGTGGAGACGGTGCTGACGACACCAAGAGGACGTCTGACCTTCCAGGATCTGAGTCCGCGGGAGGCCGACTTCGCCGCCACTCAGGACTACATGGTCCAGTTCGGTATCGCCAAGGACAAGGCGGACCTGCCCGCCTACCTGAACAACCGCTTCGTCCAGGGCGCTGCCTGAGATGTTGGTCACCTGGATGCGCTTGGGTGCCATGGCCCTGCCGAGCGCCACCCTGACGGTCTTCGTCGGGGTCTGGTACCTGGCCGCCGGGTACTATCCGCCGGAACAGTTCCCCGGACCACAGGCGGTAGCCCTGGCACTGGTCGAGCTCACGCAGGACGGCACCCTGTGGGCCAACACCTGGATCAGCCTGGCCCGCTTCGCCGGCGGCTATCTGCTGGCGGTCGCGGTGGCCATGCCGCTCGGGCTCCTGCTTGGTCGCCTGCCCCTGATTGCGCGTGCACTCGACCCGCTGATCCAGGTGTTGCGGCCCATCTCGCCCATCGCCTGGTTCCCGCTGGCGGTGCTCTGGTTCGGGATCGGCAATGCACCGGCCATCTATATCATCTTCCTGGCGGCCTTCTTTCCGGTGCTGCTGACCACCATCAGCGCCGTGCGCTCAATCCCCGCCATTTATCTCAAGGTGGCGACCAACTTCGGCGCCCGACCGGCGATGATCTTCCTGCGGATCATCGTCCCCGCGGCCTTTCCCGGCATCATGGTCGGGTTGCATATCGCGGTGGGGACTGCTTGGATCCATCTGGTGGCCGGGGAGATGCTCGGCGCCCAGTCGGGGCTCGGCTATATGATTGTGGATGCCCGCAACTTTCTGCGCACGGACGTGATCATTGCCGGCATGTTGGTGGTCGGTCTGCTGGGGCTTGCCATCTATCAGGGGATGCGTGCATTGGAGCGGCTGATCGGGCGCCGCTGGGGGCTCGCTCAATGACGGCGGAACCGAAGATTCTCATCACGGGATTGGAAAAGCGCTACGCGTCTTCCCGCAATGGCGAGCAGGTCGCCGTAACCGGGGTGGACCTGACCATCGGTGCCGGTGAGTTCGTCTGCCTGGTCGGCCCCAGCGGGTGCGGCAAGACCACGCTCATCCAACTCATGGCCGGGTTCGAGCAGCCGAGCCGCGGGCGGCCCACCATCGACGGCCGAGCCGTCACCCAACCGGACCCGGACCACATCATGATCTTCCAGGACTACGGGCTCTTTCCCTGGAAGACGGTGCTCGACAATGTACTGTTCGGGCTTGAAGCGCGCGGCGTGGCGCCCGGGCACGCCAGGACGCGCGCACTGGAGACTCTGGAATTGGTCGGGCTGCGCGCCGCTGCCGCCAAACACCCCCATGAGCTCTCCGGCGGTATGAAGCAGCGGGTCGCCATCGCCCGCGCCTTGGCGGTGAAACCCAGCGTGCTCTTCATGGATGAGCCCTTCGCCGCATTGGATACCTTCACGCGGCTGCGGCTGCAGGACGAACTGCTCGGCCTCTGGCAGGCGCAACGCTCCACCGTCGTCTTCGTCACCCATGACCTGGACGAAGCGATTGCGCTCGGTCAGCGGGTGGTGCTGATGGCCGCCGGGCCGGGGCATATCCAGCGTATCATCCCCATCGACCTGCCCTATCCGCGGGAGCGCACCAGCGATGAGTTCGCACGCTATCGGCGGGAACTGTTTGCGGAGTTTCACTTGGTGCATCAGTGGGCCGCGAACCCAGGCGGGGATGTCGAGGGGCGGGGTGGGGCGGGAATTTGAGGGTACGAGCCGCCGTAACGGTTCTTTCTGGGAGCCGAGAACTGATGGTTTTGACGCGGGAGATTGACTGCTCCTGCATGATTGCAGTGGGTATCCCGCATGTCTCATCTATTGCAAAATTCTTGTGTCGCCGTTAGTCCTGCTTTGCCAGATTGATTTCGCTACCCATTCACGATGGAGGGATGCAGAATAAACCATTGCGTAACACTCCCCCCAGGAAGATTTTGGTGTTTTTCATTCGTGAGCTGCTCAACGCAGCTACCAACGCAGCTACGGAGTGCTTGGGCCACCTAAAAGTGGCGAATCAGCTCCTGAGGTGGCGTTGCTCGAGCCGCGTGTCAGCAATTGCCGGATCTAGGGTAATAGTCGTCGCGACCGGGGGCCGCTCCTACGCGGACACCGTGTTGGGGGACAGTTGGGCACGCATAAATGGGCCAGGGGCGATGCCTGGCCTTGGTTAGGCGCGCCATCCAGGCGCGCTGCTGGCCGTCCGCGCGGACTTACTTGACGTCGGTCTTGGCTGGGGCCACGGGGGCGGCCGGCGGGGCCATCGGCCCCGGATAAGGAGTGGCATACGGGGCGCCGTAGCCGTAAGGGGCATAACCGCCGCCATAGGGGGCGCCGTACGGGCCATAGCCGCCATAGCCGCCATAGTAGGGGGCGCCGTAGCCGTAGCCATTACCATAGCCGCGGCCGTACCCATACCCATCGCCACGCCCGCGACCGCGACCGCCCATGCTCATACTGAAGTCGCCGTCACCGAACATGTCGCCGAAGCCGTCACCCCAGCCGTTGTTGCCCCAACCGTTCCCGTAACCGGGGCCACCCCAAGGACCGCCACCCCAAGGGCTCCACGCGGAGGCGGATGCGGAAACGCCCAGCAGGGCGGCGATGGCGACAGCAGCAGCAAGCTTTTTCATTATTTATACCAGTAGATTAAGTTATTGATGGCTGTGTCTGCGTTAGGTATTGGGCTGAGGCCGTCATGCAGCTAGTTCTTGTCGCAACGGACAATGCTGGAGATTCGGTTTTGCAATCTTTCTCATCGCTTTACCTGGGTCACCGAGCTACCAACACCTAACGCAGACACAGCTTTACTGATAACCATCGGGGCACGCAACGCACCACCCATCGAAATTAGCATATAAGCTCTCTCTAAAATATGCAAGAACGATTTTCGCACTGACCGGCCGCACGCCGGTCAAGACCACGCGGTGACTCGCTAGGACCGCGAAGTGCAGGTCCTGCTACCATATATGAGCCAGCATGAGCCGAAGAAATGGACAGAATTCACAGAATGTGGCGAAAACGGACGGTTGAACCGCTGGGTGATGGGTTGCCGGTCGCCCGGGTTGCCCCGGTGCCCCCTACGAGCGTCGAAGTACTCCGCGATCAGGTCGTGCAACAGGCACCCTGTCGCCGCCGTTCTCCCACCGACACCTGCGGCAACGCTTTCACAGTCTCCATAGCGGTGTCACGCCCGCGGGGTCAGGTGATGAGTCCGTCACGCACTCACGGCGCCGAGTGCGTGGCTCAGATCGGCCTTGAGGTCGGCGATATCCTCGATGCCGACTGACAGACGCACCAGCGAATCGCCGATACCCAGACGCGCGCGCTGCGCCGCGGGAATGCTCGCGTGGGTCATCACTGCCGGGTGTTCGATGAGGCTTTCCACCCCGCCCAGGCTTTCGGCCAAGGCGAACAACGAACAGGCCTCCAGGAAACGCTTGGTTCCGGCCAGATCGGTGGCGAGGACCACCGAAATCATGCCGCCATAGGCGTGCATCTGCCGCTGGGCCAGTGCGTGTTGGGGATGCGAGGGCAGGCCGGGATAGCGCACCGCAGCAACACCCGGCTGCGCCTCCAACCAGGACGCAAGCCCTTGTGCATTCTCGCAATGGCGCTGCATCCGTACCGCGAGTGTCTTGAGCCCTCGCAGTGCCAGAAAGCTGTCGAATGGACTGGCGATGGCGCCGACCGCATTCTGCAGAAAGGCGAGCCGTTCGCCCCACTGCGCCTGCCGCGGCTCACCACCGACGATCGCCACGCCGCCGATGACATCGGAGTGGCCGTTCAGATATTTGGTGGTGGAATGCACCACGATGTCGAAACCCAGCTCCAGCGGCCGTTGAATCCAGGGACTGGCAAAGGTGTTGTCGGCGACGGCGATCAGGTCATGACGACGGCAGATCGCCGCGACGGCCGCGAGATCGACCAGGCGTAGCAGCGGATTGGTCGGCGACTCGACCAGCACCAGGCGGGTCTCAGGGCGGATGGCGGCCGTCAGCGCGGCCGGATCGGTCAGATCGACGAAACTCAAGCTCAGCCCGGCGCTGCGCCGGCGCACGCCCTCCAGCAGCCGATAGGTGCCGCCATAGAGGTCGTCGCCGGCGATCACGTGGGCACCGCTATCCAGCAGCTCCAGCACGGTCGCAATGGCGGCGAGCCCAGAGGCGAAGGCGAAGGCGCGGCTGCCATTCTCAAGGTCCGCGATGCAACGCTCAAAGGCAAAGCGGGTCGGGTTATGCGAGCGGCCATAGTCCAGACCCTGGTGCACACCAGGGCTCGTCTGGGCATAGGTCGAGTTGGCAAAGATGGGCTGCATGAGTGCACCGGTCGAGGGGTCCGGGTGCTGTCCCGCATGGATGGCCCGGGTCGCGATGCCCGGTTTCACGCCCGTGGATTGCGAATCATGCGCGCTCATGCCAATCCCCGACGCAGGTGGTTGAGCAGATCGACGCGGGTGATGAGGCCATAGAACCGCGTCTCGTCGGCAACGATCGCGACCAGCCCTTGGTCGAGCACCCCCTGGAGCGCTGCCAGACCGGCATCCGGGGCCAGGGTCTCAAGGGCCTGGGTCATCGCGTCGGCCGCGCTGGCGTCAAAATGGGCAGCGTCGGCCTGGACGCGCAGCAGCACGTCGGACTCGTCGATCAGCCCGACGATGCGCCCGTCCTCGATGACCGGCAGCTGGGAGACGTCGGCATACCGCATCCGCGCAAAGGCGGTTTTGAGCGTGTCGGTGGGCGCGACCTTGATCACCGAGCCCTCATCGAAGCGGCGGGCGACGATGTCGCGCAGGTCGCCGAACTGGGTGCGCGCGAGCAGACCCTGGTCAATCATCCAGTTGTCGTTGTAGACCTTGGACAGATAGCGCGTACCCGTATCAACGACGAAGGACAGGACCCGCTTGGGTTGCGTCTGTGCCCGGCAGTAGCGCAACGCGGCGGCCACCAGGGTGCCGGTGGAGGAGCCGCCGAGCAGGCCCTCGGCGCGCAACAGTTCGCGCGCGGTGGCGAAGCTCTCGGCGTCAGTGATCGAATAGGCGTGGCGCACCCCCGACAGATCCGCGATGGCGGGCACGAAATCCTCGCCGATCCCCTCGACCGCCCAGGACCCCGCCTGACCGAGGGTACCGTCCGTGATGTACTGCGTGAGGATCGAGCCGGCCGGGTCCGCCAACACGAACTCGAGCGCCGGGTTCACCTCGCGGAAGAACTGCGTAAGGCCGGTCAGGGTCCCGCCCGAGCCAACCCCGCAGACGATGGCGTCCAGGGCGTGTTCACACTGGGCCCAGACCTCCGGCCCCGTGGATTGCCGATGGGCCGCGGGGTTGTGCGGATTGTTGAACTGGTCGGCAAAGAAGGCGCCGGGCGTCTCCCGCGTCAGGCGCGCGGCATAATCCTGATAGTAATCAGGATGACCCTTGCCGACATCCGAGCGGGTGATGTGTACCTCGGCCCCCAGGGCCTTGAGGTGCAGGATCTTTTCAGTCGACATCTTATCGGGCACCACGAGCACGATGCGGTACCCCTTGGCGCGTGCCACGAGCGCGAGCCCGAGACCGGTATTGCCCGCGGTGGCCTCCACGATGGTGCCGCCGGGCACCAGTTGCCCGCTGCGCTCGGCGGCCTCGATCATCCACAAGCCTACCCGATCTTTGATCGACCCACCGGGATTCTGCGACTCCAGCTTCAGAAACAGCCGGCACGGCCCCGTGTCCAGGCGCGTGATCTCAATCAGCGGCGTATTGCCGATCAGATCGAGTACAGCAGGGCGGTTGGCGGTCAGTGACATGGGTGCGCTCGCTAGGTTGAATGGCCACAGGCGACGATAGAAATCGGCCGCCCCGGGGTCAACTCAGAATTTATGCAAAGCATCCCACGCAGCACGTGGGGCACGGTCACACCAGACTTAGCTTATCAGAAATGATCAGTTCGCCCCCCTACGCGCCCTGAGGCAAGCTGATCACTGTACCTTCTCGTGACACCGCTCCAGCGGTGTCACGACTGTGTCAGGCGCTCTGCGCCACGAGGCCCGCGACGCCAACAATGGCCAGCCCCTCGGATAACCCCCAACTCAATAGGTATCCCATGGCCATCGTTTCAGTCAATGCCCGTAATCAATTCAAGGGCCGGATTCGGGAAATCGTCGAAGGCCCGGTCATCTCCGAGATCGATGTGCAGGCTGACGGCGTCATCATTACCGCCACGATCACCACACGCTCGGTCAAGCAACTCAAACTGGCGGTCGGCAGCGAGGTGCTGGCACTGATCAAGTCCAGCGATGTAATGATCGCCACACTGCGCCATCCCACTGCCGGTGAACCATCATGAGCCCCATATCCAAACGCATCCGTAACTCACTCGCCGGTCTGCTGCTGGCGACGGGACTCGCATCCGCGGCCGACCGGCCTCAAGAGATCAGGGTCGACTACGCCTATTACTCACCGCCGAGCCTGATACTCAAGCACTTTGCGCGGATGGCCGCGCCGCGTTGGAGCAGGGACGGGTGGACGCCTGGGCCGGACTCGACCCCCTGATGGCGGGCAGCGAGATCGAGGCGGGCTCGCGGCTGCTCTACCGCAACGTCGCCTTCAATACCTATGGTTTCCTCAATACCACCGAGGCCTTTGCCAAAGCGCATCCCGACTATGTCAAGCGGGTCATCGCGGCCTATGAGCGGGCGCGCCGATGGATCCTTGCCAATCCGGCGGAGACGGCCAAACTCGTCGCCGAAGAGACCAAGTTCCCGCTGCCGGTGGTGCAATTGCAGTTGTCGCGCAACGATTTCAGCAATCCCCTCCCCGGCAGTGAGCATATCGCCGCACTCAAGGCCGCGGCCCCCATCCTGACCGCGGAGGAGTTAGTGCGGCCAGGCACCGATGTGAATGCAGTGATCGACACACTGGTCGCCCCGTCATTCGCCGCGGGCGTGGTGAATGGGACACGCTGAAGAGCAAACCATCGAGCGCTTCCCCGCGGAGACGACCCGCGTGTCGCGCGGGGGCTGGACCTGGGGTCCGCACCCGGGCCTCGCGCGGTGGTTGGCCCGGTGGGGAGGGCGGCGGCGCGCCTTCGTCGTACCGCTGGGCTTGCTCCTGGTCTGGGAGGGGGTGGTCGCCGCCGGCTGGGTCAGTGCCTACCTGTTGCCGCCACCCTCCGAGATCGGGCGCACGCTGCTCGAACTGGCCGCCAGCGGGCGCCTGTTCGAGCATGTGGGCGTCAGCACGCTGCGCGTGCTGGTCGGTTTCTCAATCGGGGCCTCGTTGGCCCTCATCGTGGGTGCACTGGTGGGGCTCTCGCGGCGCGCCGAAGACTATCTCGATCCGACCTTGCAGGCGCTGCGGGCCATCCCGTCGCTGGCCTGGGTGCCGCTCCTGTTGCTGTGGTTGGGGATCGACGAGGCACCAAAGATCACCCTGATCGCCATCGGCGCCTTCTTTCCGGTCTATCTCAACTTTGTCGCCGGCATTGCCAACGTCGACCGCAAACTGGTGGAAGTCGGGGCGATCTTCGGCCTCACCGGATTTGAATTGATCCGGCGGATCTTTCTGCCGGCGGCACTGCCCAACCTATTCACCGGGTTGCGTGGCGGACTCTCCCTGGCCTGGATGTTCCTGGTGGCTGCAGAGTTGATTGCGGCCACCCGCGGGTTGGGCTACTTGCTGACTGACGGTCGCGAGTTGGGCCGGGCCGACCTGGTGATCTCGGCGATTATCGTACTCGCCCTCTTGGGCAAGCTCAGCGACGGGGTATTACAATGGCTGGAGCGACACTCCCTGGTATGGCGCGATGGTTATGACAGTCGCCGCGCTTAAGGAGACCGGGCGATGACCGACGTCTTGCTGGATCTCAGTGTCGATGAAAAATCCTTTCTGAGTCACCGCGTGATCGACGCGATACGGTTCGCAGTACCGGGCGGCGAAATCGTCAGTCTGGTGGGTCCCAGCGGTTGCGGCAAGAGCACGCTGCTGCGCATCGTCGCCGGCCTGGACACCCAGTATTGCGGCACGGTGCGGATCAAGGGTGCGCCGCCCCAGGTGCACTCCCCGGATGTCGGACTCATCTTTCAGGAGCCGCGCCTGATGCCCTGGCTCACCGTGGCCGAGAACATCGGCTTTGAACTCGGGCGCCTGGGGGACCGTCATCCGCGGGTGAAGGAACTCCTGGCGGAGGTTGGATTGGCGGGCTTTCCCGACGCCTATCCCAAACAACTGTCCGGGGGGATGGCGCAACGGACCGCGATTGCGCGCGGGCTGTTGAGCCGGCCCGCCCTGTTGCTGCTGGATGAGCCATTCAGCGCGGTGGATGCCTTTACCCGGATGCGGTTGCAGGACCTGATCCTCGCGCTCGCCGCCCGCCATGGAACCACCCTGCTGCTGGTGACCCACGATATCGCCGAGGCCGTCTATGTGAGCGACCGCGTCATCGTCATGGCCAGCGAACCGGGCCGGGTCACCGGGGAGGTCCGCATCGATCTGGCCCGCCCCCGCGAGCGGCGCCATCCGCAATTGGCCGCCTGGGGGGCGCAGGTGCTCACCCTGCTCAATGGCGGTACCATCGATTATCTGGACCTGACCGACGAATTGGCGGCACAGACCCCGCCGGGTTACCCCATCGCTACGGAGCACTTAGCCTTTGCCCTCTGACAATGAAACAGCCGCGCTGACGGCGGACGAGATCAAGGCGCTCCAGGCGCCGCTCAAGGCCCGCTATAAGCAGGACCCAGCGGCCGCCCGGCACACCCTGGTGGCCCAGGGGCGCCTGCTCGCGCAGCGTCCGGCCGTCCGGATCGAGACCGGCCAGGGCCGCGTCGTCGCCGGGCTGCACCCCGCCACGGGCGGCAGCGGCGCGGACGCCTGCTCCGGCGACATGCTGCTTGAGTCCCTGGCGGCCTGCTCCGGGGTCACCCTGAAGGCCGTGGCCACCGCGCTCGGCATCCCCATCCGCGAGGGGGTGGTGATTGCCGAAGGCGACCTGGATTTTCGCGGCACGCTGGGGATGGACCGGGAGGTGCCGGTGGGATTCAGCGCCATTCGGCTGCGTTTCATCCTGGATACCGATGCTGACGACCAACAACTGGACCTCCTGCTCAAGCTCGCGGAGCGCTACTGCGTCATCTACCAGACGCTCAAGGTCCCGCCGCAGTTGAGCCTTGAGCGCACCCGGACAGGTTGAGTGCCCATGCCGCAAGACCTTTCGCCCGAGACCCTCGCCGCCCAGGGCCTGGGCCTGACCAACCCGCCCTACGGCGACCTGATCCCTCCCCTGCACCTGTCATCCACCTTCGAGCGGGCCGGCGATGGCAGTTACCCCGGCGGCCGGGTCTACGCCCGCGACCAGAGTCCCGCCTACGATCGGGTGGAGGCCCTGCTCGCCACCCTGGAGGGCGGCAGCGCCGCCCTGCTCTATCCCTCCGGCATGGCGGCGGCCACCGCGGTCCTGCAGTCGCTGCAACCCGGCAGCCGGATCCTCGCCCCCCGCTTCATCTACTGGGCGTTGCGTCGCTGGCTGCAGGAATTTACGGACCGCTGGGGGATCGACCTGGCCTGGTACGACAACGCCGATCTGGACAGCATCGCCGCGGGGCTCAACGCGGCGCCGACCGACCTGCTGTGGATCGAGACCCCGGCCAACCCGACCTGGGAGATTACTGACATCCGCGCGGCGGCGGAGCTCGCCCGGCCCGGCCGGACCCTGGTGGTGGTGGATTCCACGGTGGCCACCCCGGTGCTGACCCGCCCGCTCGACCTGGGGGCCGATCTGGTCCTGCACTCGGCCAGCAAGTACCTGAACGGCCACTCGGACCTGATCGCGGGCGCCTTGGTAACCCGCGCGGACAGCGCGGCCTGGCAGCGCATCCGTGCCGCCCGCCCGGCCGCCGGGGCCATCCTCGGCCCCTTCGAGGCTTGGCTGCTGCTGCGCGGACTGCGCACCCTGCACCTGCGGGTGCGCCACGCCAGCGCCGGGGCGCTGCGGATCAGTGAGGTACTCGCGTTGGATCCGCGCGTGCTCGAGGTCCGCTATCCCGGCCTGCCCTCCCATCCGGGTCACGCGGTCGCCGCCCGGCAGATGAGCGGCGGCTTCGGCGGGATGCTGTCGATCCGGGTCGCGGGCGGCGAGGCGCGCGCCTGGGAGGTTGCGGCGCGGCTCAAGGTCTTCAAACGCGCCACCTCGCTCGGCGGGGTCGAGAGCCTGGTGGAGCACCGCGCCAGTATCGAGGGGCCGGATACGCCCTGCCCGCCCGATCTGCTGCGCCTGTCGATCGGGATCGAGGCCGTGGAGGACCTGCTGGGGGATTTGGATCAGGCGCTTGGGTGAGTTGGCGGACGCGGCGGACGCGGCCGACGAAGCCGCAGAAGCGCCGGGGTCGCCCTCTCGCCCTCGTGACACCGCTCCGCGGTGTCACGCATGTGTTAGGCGCTCTGCGCCGCGAGTGCGCCTGTGCAAGATCAGTCTTGACGTTCCTGTGGTTCTATTTGCCGAGAACGGCTTGAATCTCTTCCACCGACAGCGGATACCGTTTGGTGTGAGCGACTCGATGACACGTCGGACATAAGCAAACCAGATCATCCAGCCTGGTCACAGTGACCTTATTCGACAATCCAAGAGGGCTCTTATGATGGCAGTCAATAAGGAAATTGCCCTCGACCTTAAGGCGGAAGCCGCATGCTTGACAGGTGAATTTGTCCTTTTGTTTTCGCTGCGAAACGAGGGTGGCATTTCGCATTCGAAAAGCAACAGTTCGGTCCTGTTTGAACCCTTCCTCGGCTCGGGATTCGATATCCTCATCTTCAACTACCAGCTCCCGACCCCAATGGCGCCAGCATGCCTGCTGCGCATCTCGATGTGATCCAAACGGGGCGGTCACCTTGAAGCGTTTCTCAAGCGACTTCTTGATAAGGCGCTATTCCTCACCAGGCTCCTCTGTACCTTTTAAAACCACCAGTTCATTCAGCGGTGGTCTTCCGCGAGCCAAGTCGTACCCAGAGATACGCGTGATCCACCCAACGATCTCGCCCCTTTTTCCTTGGCCCCATGTCTCATCGGACATACGCAGCCAGAATTCCTTGTAGCCAATGAGGCCAAGTTTGTGGGTTCTCAAAGTCCCTTGTGCCACTTTAATCAAGATCGCTCTCGCCTTCTTTTCTTCCTCACTTAATCTCATGAGATCCCCCTTGTCGAAGAAGCTAAGTGCGCTATCAACGCATCGACGTTGTCGTAGCGGGTGACGCGACCGGCCTTCAGGTCATCAAGGGAGTTGTTCAGGCTCTCGCGGGCGGCATTCGTCTGGGCCTCGATCAGATCGGCAAAGCGCTCCTGCGTCAGCACGACGTACTGGGGGCGATTATTCATAATGACATGCACTGGTCCCTGGCGTAGCGCCTCGTCGACGGCCGAGATGCCGCGGCGCTTGATCTCTTGGGCGGGGATAGTGTTCATCGCGGGCTCCGGTACGGGATTCAATGCCGAATTGGGCACCGGCTCGCGTGGGTTGTCAACGGGGCCTTGATCACCCTTCGGCCGCCGGCACTCCCGGCGCAGCGCGCCTGACACAGGCGTGACGCCGCTGGAGCGGCGTCACGAGGGGGCGCAGCTTGTCACGAGGGTGACGGGGCGGGGGCGGCCAGAGTGCTGATCAAGTCGATCGGATAGACTGACCGGCCGTCACGATAAACCCATCCAACACCGCCCTGACCGCCGATGCCGGCAGGTGTTCGGTGATAAAGGCGAGCCGCGAGCGACGGTCGTCGTCGGGCCAGTCAGGCAGGCGGGTGGGGGGATAGACCAGGTCGCGTACGCCGTGGACGACTGTCGGGCCGGCGTCGCGGCCGGTGCCGACCAGACCCTTGACGCGCAGTAACTGCTCACCGTGCAGCAGCGCCAATCGCTCAAGTCCGTTTTGCCAGACCGACCAGGGCCGGGTAGCGGTCCATTCCAGGCAGAAGGAGCGCAGTTCGGCGTGGTGGTGAGCCGCGTGGTGAGCGTCGGGTGCCGGTGCCTCTGGCAGCCGATCCGCCTGGGTTCTCAAATCGGCGTGGGTGCCGAACAACTGCGCCGGCGCTACCGCCCCATGGGCGGCGACGATCAGGGGTGCGCCGGGGTTGAGCGCACTCAGGCGCTCCTGCAAGCGGGCGACCACGACCCTGGCCGCGATGTCGCCCTTGGTCAGGATGATGCGGTCGGCGACGGCCACCTGGCGGCGGGAGACCGGTGCCCGGGCGAGCTCACGCTCGCCCTGGATGGCGTCCACCGTGGTGATGACGCTGTCGAGTACAAAGCGTTCGGTCAGGGCCGCCGCCTCACCCAACCGCCGCAGGATCGGCAACGGATCGGCCAGACCGCTGGTCTCGATCACCACGCGCTCGAAGGCGAGGCTCGCGCGACGTTCGTACAATACCAACAGGGTGTCCACCAGGTCGCTCGCCGGGGCGCAGCACAGGCAACCACCGGGGAGCGTCACCGTATAGTCGCTGCCCTGGCCGATCAGCAGACTGTCGAGTGAAGTCTCGCCGTATTCGTTGACGATCACCGCCGTGCGGCCCATACCGGGTCGGCGCAGCAGCGCGGCGAGCAGGGTCGTCTTGCCGCTGCCCAGGCAACCGGTCAGCACGGATAGCGGTATGGGGCCGAGCGGCACGCGCATGTGAGTGGTCCTGAAGCGGGGGGCTTGTCCGGGCTGGCCTTGATCATCGATCTGGGAGGTCGACGCTCGCGGCGCACAGCGCCTGACACGGGCGTGACCCCGCCGCAGAGACTGGGCAAGAATCGGTGCGAGGCCGCGGACGTTCGCGCCTGGGAGCGCCGACATTCTGTCGGCCAACCGCCCCAGGCGGTTCGCGATTAATCGCAAAGCGTCGTTTTCGCGAGAACACAACGGCGCTTTGCGCCGTCGCCGACAGAATG
>CAILVI010000241.1 GCA_903837595.1 uncultured Thiodictyon sp. | reverse complement strand
TTGCCGAGTTGGCCGTTCCAGCTCTCCCCCCACGCCCAGAGGGTGCCGTCGGTCTTCAGCGCCAGACTGTGCACCTCACCAGCAGCAATCCGCGGCATATCGGCATTGCCGCCCGCCGCAACTGCCGCGACCAAGGGCGAGGCCAACAGCGCATCCAATCCAGCAGCATCCACCCGCAACGTCAGGCTAGGCGCGCCCGTCACGCGCGGCAACGCCTCGTAGGACCCGTCGGGCAACGCAAACAGCAGGTCCTGCGCCGTCCGCTCCAGGTCGTCTTGCCGGATGGCCGTGTGGGCGGCGTCCAAAGGCGCCACGGCGTCTCCCGGCTGGCGTAGATCCACCCCCACCCGCACCCAGCCGTCGCGCGCCACCTGATCGCGCAAGGCCGCGGCGGTCGGCACCGCACTCGGCTCGAACCCGGCGGCCGGGGCCGTCCCGGTCGCCGCCAGTGAATCGCGCGCCATGCCACGGCCGAGCGACAGGGTCAGGAGCAACATGAGACAGCAACCGATGGCTCCGGTGTAGCAGGTCCGCGACATAAAACGGCGCCAAACAAGGTGGACAGACATAGTGCTACCCCCGCGGTGCTTCCGGTACTCGATAGTGCTCTTGGTGGATCAAGTCGGTTCGCCGAAGCATGGGCCGGCGCACGCGACCATCCTGGCGTTCCCTAGTGAATGCCGTTTAATCCGCCGTTTACCACAATTAAAGGGGGATTGCAATCGTCGAACGCGGGGCAACAAGAAGCGCGCGAACACGAAAAAGCCGCGTAGCGATTTGGGGTACAGCAGATTTCCAGCGGCCGCGAGATCGGCAACCGGCGGCGGGCGATCACAGCGCCTTCAGCGCCACGGCGGTTGGCGGACACTGGACACTGGACAGGGACGGGCATAGAAATCGAGACAGCGCGGCGACTGGACGCGTCTAATCTGGACACCGCCCCTGCGATGAGGGGCGGCGGTCTGCGCCAGCCACACCCCGGCGCACGCATCCACCGTTGCGGCTGCTCCCTTCCGGGCCTGACCGGGTTCACGGTTTCGCGTCGCGAGGGGACCGACGCAGACCACCATCGAGATCGGGCGGCAGACCCCTGAGCGGGTCAGGGCGACAACCCGGAGCTCAGAGTAACAAAGCCGGCTGGACATGACAAACGACAACCGCAGGTCACGGCCCCAGGCCGTAACCCTGATCACGAATCAATGGACCGATCTCCTACCAACGCAGTACAGTGATGACCCGTGGTCGAAGAGCAAGCCCCGCCACCCATTTGCCCGAGTGCGCCAAGCGAAACATGATCACCGAACCGCCCGCGGCTGCGACCGCGGGAACCCCAAACGACCCCGCACCCCAGGGCGGCGCACGGGCCGCGCTGGGTCAACCGTTGGCTGACCCAGCGGCTGAGCCCCCCGCCGATCCGCTGACGGCCCGCCTCGGGACCACCCTGCTGCGGATGCGTCGGGGGATGGAACTGGACCATCAGAAGATCATCGGGGAACGCCGCTACCGCTTGTTGGGGATCGAGCGCTACCACCTGACCCACCTCGTGATGGAACTCAGCCTGCGCGCCAGCGGGCTCTACGCCCGCGGCCGACGCAACGCCAGGGCCGTGCAACTGGTGGAGCAGGAAGTCATCATCGCCACGCTGCCTCCGGCCTTCGAGGGACTGCGCCTGCTGCACTTGAGCGACTTGCACCTGGACCTGGACGCGGCGATCGTCGCCGCCATCATCGCGCGGGTGCGCCCGCTGGACTACGACCTGTGCGTACTCACCGGCGACTACCGCGCCTGGACCATCGGCCCCAGCGAACCGGCCCTCGCCGCACTGGCCGAGCTACGCGCCCACCTGTACGGCCCCGTCTATGCCACCCTGGGCAATCACGACTGCATCGACATGGTCCCGGGGATCGAGGCGCTGGGCATCCGCATGCTGATGAACGAGTCGCTGCCGCTGGAACGCCACGGCCAGCGGCTGTTTCTCGCCGGGATCGACGACCCCAACCGCTACCGCACCCACAACCTGGAGGCGGCCGCCGCCGCGATCCCGCCGGGCGCCCCGGCGATCCTCCTCGCCCACGCCGCAGAGCCCTTTCGCGCCGCCGCCAGCCTGGGGTTCGAGCTCATGCTGTGCGGACACACCCACGGCGGCCAGATCTGCCTGCCGGGCGGACTGGCCCTGATCGCCCATTCCAAGGCCCCCCGCTTCGTGCGCCGGGGCGCGTGGCGCTGGCGCCAGATGCAGGGCTACACGTCCGCCGGGGCCGGCAGCAGCATCGTTCCGGCCCGCTTCAACTGCCCGCCGGAGGTTACGATCCATACCCTGCGCCGGGGGGCGGCACAGCCGGGCGCATAGGGCTGCCGTGCAGACGATCGCATGCACGACACCGCGGGACGCACCGTTACAGTGAAAGGACCCAGGTCCGTAGCGCCGGCACGGCAATTCCCGTATCCGCGCTGAATAATCGCTCGGTGCCAACCAGTTGATCCCGATCCAGTTCCTTGCCGACCGCGAGTCCATCCGGCTCCCATAGCCGCCGGTGGACCGCGCGCGCGTCCTCACTCGGAACTCCATAATACTGGGCGAGCCGCTCAATCGTCGGCTCGGGTTGGGCCTTCATATCATCCACGGTCTGTAAGAAGGCACGGATGAACGCGATCACCGCCGCCCGCTGCCGGGCGTCGGTCAAGCTCGACTGGTTGACGTTGGCAACCACGCCCTGATAGGCGCCGATACTGCCGCGCAGATCACCCAGGCGCGCAATGCCGGGCTTGAGCGAATAGGGCGGATTGAGCAGGGTGGCATCGAGTTGCCCGGCGACGAGCTTCTCATAGCGGAGATTGGTCGCACCGGCACGCACCCACTGCAATCGCGCATAATCTTCCGCTGCCGGATAGCGCCCGTGCAGATAGTGGCGCAGCGCCCGCGCATAACCGCTGTCGGTGTCGATGCCGACGACGGCTTTGCCGCGCGCCAGATCCAGCTCGCCGCACAGATCCAGGATGCCACCGTGTACCGGCATGACGACGGCAATATCGCGATCGTGGTCCTGCAGGGCCAGTGACAGCGTATCGTCATACGACATGAACACGAGGTCGGCCTGCCGCGTCTTGAGATCCGCGTGGGCCTCGTCGGCGTTTTTCACATAGTTGACAGCAACATCAATCAGCCCGGCACGGCTGGCCGTATCGAGAATAAAGGCGGTGATGTCCCGAAAGGCGCAGATGCGCATGTCAGAGGATCGCGCGCACTACACCGCCGTCGACCCGCAGCGCCGCACCGTTGGTCGCGGAGGCGCCCGCACCGCACAGATAGACGATCATGTTCGCCACCTCCTCCACGGTCGCGAAGCGCCGCAGCAGCGAGGAGGGCCGCGCGGTGTCGAAGAACTCGCGCTCCATCGCCGCGAAGCTGATCCCCCGCTGCCCGGCAATTTGCTCGACGAAGGCCGCTACCCCCTCCGAGCGGGTCGGCCCGGGGAGCACGCTGTTGACCGTGATCCCGGTGCCCGCGGTGGTCTCCGCCAGCCCGCGTGCCACCGCCAACTGGGCAGTCTTAGTCATGCCGTAATGGATCATCTCGGCCGGGATCTGGACCGCCGACTCGCTGGAGACGAAGATGATGCGGCCCCAGTCGCGTGCGCGCATGCCCGCGAGATAGTGCCGCGACAGGCGCACCCCGCTCATGACGTTGGTCTGGAAAAAGCGCAGCCACTCCGCGTCGCTGATCTCATCGAACGGCTTCGGTTCGAAAATGCCGACATTGTTGACCAGCACATCGAGATCCGGCACGGCCTCGATCAGGGCCGCACAGCCTTCGGCACCCGCGAGATCCGCCGCGACCCCGGTAACCCGCGCGCCCGGCACCTGGGCACGGATCAGTGCCGCCGCCTCATCGGCCCGCACCTGGGTGCGACCGTTGACGACGACCTCGGCCCCCTCGCGCGCGAGCCCCAAGGCCGTCGCGAAACCGATGCCCAGCGTCGAGCCGGTGACCAGGGCCTTCTTGCCTTGCAGTTGAAGATCCATGGAGGTGTCCTGTCGTGTCTGTTGCTGAATGAGGACGGCCGGCCGGTTGGGCTCGGGCCTGGGGCGATGGCGGACCGCGATCCCCTGATGATGGGACAGCGCGGCGGGGGATCAAGCCTGATCGCGTACACTGGTGGCCATGCAAGCCCTGAAGGGGCGGCATACATCAGCCCAGGGCAACGCCCTGGGTTGCAGGGTTCCGGACAATCAGCCCTGAAAGGGCGTGACAGGCGCTATGCCGTCGGCATGCAACTCGACCCCTGGAAGACCAGGCGCGGCGCGGCCACATGCTTAGCCTTAGATCATCACTCCGGCCAGCGTGGTGCATCAACAACAGGAGGTTAAGGCTTTACCGTGAACGTCAGGCGGGGACCCGGTGGGAGAGGCTTCAGCCGCGACGCAACCTCGCAATTGCGGCCATGGGCGCTCACGGCGCAGAGCGCCTGCCACCTGCGTGACACCGCTCGACCGGTGTCACGATCGCAGACTGGGCAAGTATTCGCAGCGAGCCCGCTCCGCGCCGGATCTGTAGGCTGGGTAGAGCGCAGCGAAACCCAGCAAGCAACGCCTTAGCGGCGCGGAAAGGATGGGTTTCGCTGCGCTCTACCCATCCTACGGGAGCACTGTGCGGCTGGCGGCCCCGGACCGACCGCAGGCCATGAACCAGACGAGCGGCACGTAATAGAAGATCAGCCAATGGCCCGAAAAGCCGCGTAAGGTGTTTGCCTGCTGGGCGCGGTACTCATCCGCCGTCAGGGTGCGGAGCACCGGGCCGTGGGCCTGGAGCACGTAGCGGCCGTCGCGGATCGCCGGTCCGCCACCCTCGGTTGCGTGCAGGAACAGCAGGAAGTTCAGCATGACATAGCCGGCGAGGAACACGCCGAGCAGGAGCGCCCAGCCCGGGCACAGGGCACGGATGGCCGCCCGCGATGGCCGCACCCCCAGCACCCGGCGGGCCTGGAACAGGAAGGGGATGAACAGCAGCCAGACCGCCGGGAAGCGCGTGGCCAGGTCGATGCCGAGCAGGGCCGCGAGGTGGACCGCCAGCGAGGCAACGAGGCCCAGGAGGGCGAAGGCGGCGAAGAGGCGGTTCATGTCAGGCCAGGGCCTCGAGGAGGAGTTGGACCTCGGCGGCCATCTGCCAATGCAGGTCGGGTGCCTCGGCGAGTGCGGGGGCACGGCTGCCGGCAGCGATGGCGTCCAGTATCTGGATGAAGGCGCGGGCCTCGTCGGCCTGCCAGTTAGGGTCGGCGGCGGTCTGACGCAGCAGCGACCGGGCGGCGGTGGGGTTGCCGGCGTTCAGGTGCCCGGTCACGGCGAGCGCGTGCCGGCCTGCCCCGGTGTGGTTCTCGCCGCCGTCGCGGCGGTGGGCGACAAAGGCGGCGCGCGCCCGGTCTCTGGCCGCGGCGGCGGCGCCGGGGTTCGCGGCGGCGGACTCGATGTTGGCGAGGATGGACCAGGTCGTCCAAGGCGCGGCGACGTGGCCGAATGGCGCATTGCACTCGATCGCCCGCTGGATCTGGCGGCGCGCCTCGTCGAGGCGTCCGAGTCGGCGCAGGGTGTCCCCGAGATTGTTCCTGACGACACCCTCCTTCGCCCCATCACCGATCTCGACATAGAGGTCCGCGGCCTGCCGGTAGAAGGCCACCGACTCCTCGGGGCGGTTCAGGTCATCCTGATACAGATGGCCCAGTTGGGTGAGCGTACCCGCCTGTCCGGCTCGATTGCCGAGCCGCACCGCGATCCCCAGCGACTTCCGGTAGGCGTCCTCCGCTGCCCCCGGGTTCCCCGACTCCTGATAGGCGATGCCGGTCTGGTGCCAGACGACGGCGACGGTGCCCTGCTCGCCCAGGACAGTGAAGCGCGCGCGGGCCTGCGCATAGGCGTCCAGTGCCTCACGGTAGCGCCGCTGATGCAGGCGGACGGTACCGAGTTGGCCCTGGCCGATGGCGACATCGCGCTCGGCACCGCGCCGCTCGGCACGCGCCATGGCCGTTTCATAGGCGGCCGCCGACTCGTCGAGCCGGCCCAGGTCGCGCAGACAGTCGCCCTGCTCCGTGAGGCAGACGGACGACATCCCCTCCGCCGCCTGGCTGCCCCGATCCCGCGCGATGGCCTCGAAGCCCTGCCTGGTCTCGTCCAGCAGCGGCAGGGCCGGGCCGGCGCCACCGGCGGTCTTGAGGACCCGGGCCAGCAGGAAGCAGGCGACGCCCAAGTCATAATCGGCACCCGGATAGGCCGCCACACCCGCCGCCCGGGCGCGCTGGAGCAGGGCCTCTGCGCCCGTGATCGCCTCGCGCAGGCGCCCGCCGGCCAATTGCTGCTCGATGCGGGTGCGCTCGGCCTGGAACCGGGCATGGCCCCAGGCCGCGCCCGCGCCCTCCCCGAGCGTCCGGGCCGCGGCATCGCGCACCTGCCCGACGCGCGCGAGCAGGCGCGGCCGACCGGCATTCTGCAACAGGCCGTAGAGCCTGGTCGCCAGATCGATGGTCGCCTCGGCCTCACCCGCCGCCTGCACCCGATCCAGCAGCGCAAAGCGGTTCGGCAGCCCCAGCACCGTCAGGGTCGCGGCGACCTCGGTCTGTCGGCCCTGCTGCTGATACAGGAACCCGACATACTGCCCCATGGCCTGACCCCAGCGGGCGCTGAGGCTTCCAAGCTCTGCCGATGTCAGCCGCTCGCGCAGCCAGGGGCAGAGTGCGGGATTGAGCGTCAGGTGGTCGTAGGGGTCCGCGGTCGCGAGCCCGGTGCCGATCAGGTCCGCGGCCAGGGCGCCGCAGTCGGCCGCATCCCAGCCCATCATCTGTTGCAGCACGTCCAGGTCGACCGCCCCATGGAAGACCCCCAGCACCCGCACCCGCTCCTGGTTGACCGGCGCCAGCCGCTGCACCGAGAGCGCAACCCCGGCATAGACCGACTGCTCGCGGCTCCCGGGAAACTCGCGCTCCATCTGCGCCATCAGGTCGACCAGCGCGTCACGGGTCCGCGCCGGGCCGAGCGCCCGCAGGCTGGATGCGATCAAGGCCAGGGTGCGGGCGTGCCCGTGGACGGCCTCGACCAGGGCCTCGATCTCCTCCCGGGCGGCATCGGCGTCGGTGCCGGCCCCCTCCAGGGTCAGCACCCACTCGACGAACTGCACCGCGTCCTCCGGGGCCAGCCGAGTGAGTTCCCGCCGGTTATCCGGGCGGTCGAAGGGCGCGGGCAGGGCCTCGCGGCTGGTGAAGACGATACGGGTCTCGCCCGCCATGAGCAGGCGCGTGCAGAGGGCCAGGATCTCGGCGGCCGTCGCCGCCCCCTCCTCGACGATGGCCGCCGGGGTCCAGGCGGCCTGGTAGGGCGGGAGCAGGATGCTCTCCAGGTTGTCGATGATCAGCAGCGTCGGGCGCTCGGTGAGTGTACGCTCGATGGGCTGGCAGGCGTGGTCCTGGTCCGGGTAGGCGGCGGCACTGTACTGGGGGCCGACGAGTTGGCGGCCCAGGGCGTCGAGGACGGCGGCGGGGAGCCCGTGGGACTCGACCGAGCAGAAGGCGGCGCGCTCGACCTGGCCGGAGCGGACCAGCCAGCGCCCGAGCTCGCAGGCCAAGGCGGTCTTGCCCTCGCCGCCCTGGCCGCGGATCAGGGCCCAGCGCCGTTTGCGCAGCAGGCCGCGGCTGGCCGGACGCAGCAGCCGCTCCAGGGCCAGGAGTTCGCGGCTGCGCCCGACGAAGCCAGTGGGCGGCGGGTCCGGGATGGCGCCGAGCCGGGTCTGGAGCCGCCGCGTAAGATCCGCCCGGGTGTGCGGGGCCGGGGCCTGGTGGAAGAGCGCCGGGTCCTCGCGCTCCTGGTAGAGGACGGGGACGAACCAGTCCTTGAGCCGCAGTTCGCGGGCGCCAAAGATGCTGCCGCGGAAGCTGTCCTCGTGCAGCACCTGCTGGCCGGCCAACATGGCCTGGCCCACGCGCTGGCCAGAGGCCAGCGCTCCATAGAAGGCGGCGACGAAGCGCCGGGCGGTCTCGACCAGGACCGAGTGGCTCATGGCCACCACCGAGGCGACCCCGACCTTGAGCAGTTCCGAGGCGACCGACTCGGACGCCTGCTCGGCCTGGGCGCTCTGACAGGCCTCCAGGAAGACCAGCGGGATGCGGTGGTCGCGCAACAGCGGCCCGAGGGTGTCGGTGTAGACGGTCTGGTGCCGGCGGCCGTCGAGCCGGTCGGTGTCCCGCGGGTCCTCGAAGCAGAGCCCGCCGAGCCCGGCGCGGCGGTCGTAGACGCCATGACCGTCGAAGTGGACGACGTGGTAGGGGGTGCGCGCCCCGGCCGCGCGCGCCAGTTCCTCACGCAGCGCCCCCAGGGTCGGGGGGCTCAGGATGGCGAGTTCCACCAGCCCGCCCAGCCCCTCCATCGCCTCGACCAGGGCCAGGGCGCTCACCCGGTGGTCGATGTAGCCGCAGGCCCCGTCCTCCGGCCGGGGGCTGACCAGCAGGCAGCGGATCGGCGGGTCCAGCAGCGGCAGGTCCAGCACCCGGGTGTTGGGCAGGCGGCGGCGCACCCGCACCGGCTTGCGGCCCTGGAACAGGAAGCCCACGCCGTCGTGCAGCAGTTCCCAGGGCAGGCCGAGTAGGGCGGTGGCGGCCTCGCGGGCGGTTTGTGCCTGTTCCGGGGTGGTCCCGGCCTCCAGCGCGGCCTCCCAGTCGACCAGGACCGAGAAGCGCCGCGCGGCCGCATCATTGATGCGCGACCAGGATTGCAGGACGTTGACGGTGTGCTCCGCGGGCAGGGCGGCCTGGTGCAGGTCCTGGCCCCAGCGCGCCAGGTCCTGCTCGACGCGCCGGGCGCGCTCCGCGAACTGGGTGCCGGGCCAGATGGCTTATTACCACCACCAGCGCAGTTGCGAAAACCTCGCCTCAATGATCGGCCTTGATCATTATTGCGGCGCCCCGCAAACATTCGTCGCGGCCTGGGGGCCGCTCCTACCCGTGTAGGAGCGGCCCCCAGGCCGCGACGGATTGCCGCAAGGACAGGTCTAGCCTGACCGAAGACCAAGGCCAAATGATCTCTTGATCGAGCTGAGCAACCGCGCGGCCACAGACGCGGGAAATGCTGATAGCCCGGCAGTGCTCGACCAAGGCAAAGTAGATGCCGCCCCGAATCAGTGGCTCCACCAACCATCCTCCTCCAGCGGCAGTGGAGCGTCCATGGCGGCGTCCAGGTCCTCGGCCAGACGGCGCGCCGACGGATCGGCACCCATGGCCCGCAGGGACTCCGCCATCGCGCGCCACTCCAGGGCGCCGCGCGCCTGTGCGATCTCATGGACCACGGCCTGGCGAATCAACTCGGTCCGCGACAGGCCAAGCTCGCGGGCGATCTCAAGGCAGTCCTCTGCCAGTTCCTCGGGCAGTTCGATTGAAAGGGCGATCACCGGTTCCTCCGGGTGGGGCAGATACCAGATGCGAACATAGACCAGGAGCCGAGCGGGAACAAGCGGGGCAAGTATTCGCAGACAGCAAACCCCGCCGCGCCTGGGAGCGATTCTTGCCCCGTCTCTCGAGCGGTGTCGCGAGTGCAGGCCCCAAAGGCGCCTGGGAGCGCCGCACCCCAGTGCGGCCCGGCCCATCCGCACACGCAATAGTTCGGCCACCCGCGAGGTCTCGCCGCACTGGGGTGCGGCGCTCCCAGAGGCGACGCTCCCAGCTTGCCACGCCGCGGAAGATTCCGTACTCTTTTCCCTTCAATGCCGCGAATACGCGCCGCCGCGGGCATCGCGACACGCCGATAGGCCTGCGCCCTCCCCCCCCTCGCGGGACGGGCCGAGATGGGAGGCCAAACCTTGCTCCCGGCGCGGCGACCGGACTGGTCCGGCGCCGCTTCACGCCCATTGACCGCAACGCCGGTCTGACTCGAGGACGCGAAGCTGACACCGCATTGGCGCACCGCTCATACGGGCTGGTTCAGGTATCTGGCCCCGGGCATTCTGTTCTCGCTGTTTACCCTGGTTTCCAGGCTGATGCCCACTCGCCGACAAAACGTCGGCGCTCCGGCGGCTGCCCTACTTCTTCCCCGCCCGCCGCCGGTCCAGCCGCTCCACGAATTCACCGATCAGGCGCCGATACAGCTCATCCCCCAGCACCAGGTCCTCGACCCCGGCGTCGAGGCTGGGGTTGTCGTTGACCTCGATCACCACCGGGCCGTCCGCGGTCTCCTTCAGATCCACCCCATAAAGCCCGTCGCCGATCAGGTCGGCGGCCTTGAGTGCGGTGCGGATCACCGCGGGCGGGGCGTCCTCCACGGCCAGGGTCTCGGCGTCGCCATAGGCGTAGCGGCCGTCGGACTCGTGCTTGACGATCTGCCAGTGGTTGGGGCTCATCAGGTACTTGCAGCAATAGAATGGCTTGCGCCCCAGCACCCCCACCCGCCAGTCGAAGGCGGTGTAGAGATACTCCTGCGCCAGGATCAGGTCCGACTCCTTGAACAGCCGCCCGGCGATGCGGATGAGTTCCGCCCGGTCCGCCGCTTTGAAGACGCCGCGGGAGAATGAGCCCTCCGGGATCTTGAGCACGATCGGGTAGCCGATCTGCACCGCAGCATCCATCAGGTTCTCGCGGCGCAGGACCAGGGTCTTGGGCCGCGGGACCTTGTGGGCGGCCATGAGTTCATCCAGATAGACCTTGTTGGTGCAGCGCAGGATGGAGTCCGGGTCGTCGATCACCACCATGCCCTCGCTGTCAGCCTTCTTGGCGAAGCGGAAGGTGTGGTGACCGATGCGGGTGGTCTCGCGGATGAAGAGCGCGTCGTATTCGGCGAGCTTGCTGTAGTCCTTGCGCTGGATCAGCTCGACGTTGACCCCGAGCGCCTTGCCGGCGCGCACGAACAGCGCCAGGGCCTTCTTGTCGGAGGGCGGCATCTGCGCCTCCGGGTCGTGGAGCATGGCCAGATCATAGCGATAGGCGAGGCGCGCCCGCTGGCCACGCCAGCGCTGGGTCAGATAGCCCTCCAGCGCGACAAAGAAACTGCCCTCCCCCTCCGACGGCACCGCGGTAATCGGCAGCGCCTTGATGGCGCCGATGCGCCAGGTCCCCTGCAGCCGGAACTCGACCTTGAGCAGCGGACAGCGGAAGGTCTCGAAGACCTGCCGCGCCAGGGGCTGGAGGCTCGGCACGTCGCAGTGACCGAAGCAGATGGTCAGCTCATAGGCGGTGGGGGTGAGCGCGCTGGCCTTGCGGCGGCGCAGCAGCCGCTGGGCCAGGGCGTCCAGCTCCTCAGTCTCCAGGCTGTAGATCTCGCGACTGGAGAGCTCTTGGATGGTCCGCACCGAGGGGATGACCTTGTGACCGCGCGCCTCCGCCAGCAGCGAGCAGTAGTAGCCGACCGAGAGATAGCGGTAACTACGACACAGATTGATGACACGGAGATCCTTCCTGGTGGCGAGCTCCCCTCCCGCCAGATAGTCGCGGGCCGTGACCACGGGCAGGCGCGGGAAGCCGCTCTGCCAGTCAGACTCCTGTTCGACCAGCAGAACGTGCTCAGCCATTGGTCTGCGCCTCGGGGGATGGCGCCGCTGTCCCTGGCGTTGGCGCGGGGGCCGCGATGAAGATGACCGCCTGCAAACCAACCCGACCGTAACGGCTCATGCGGCTGAATTCCTGGCGTTGAATCGGCATGTCGATGGAGTCCAGAGTACACTCTCCGTTCTTGTAGTCCACGAAGGGGTCGTGGACGTAGACGAAATGCTGGTCGAAACCGGTGACCACCACCCAATGTGGGAACTTTTCCTGGTAGATGCGATAGGAGGAGATCAACACCATGGGCACTGCCCCGGCATCGAAACGCGCGGCCAGCTCATCCAAGTTCAGGGTCCGGTAATGGATCGGGATGTCCCGCTGCTGCATTTCGGCTCGCATGTCCTCATGAACCAGGCGCATCACCTCCTTCTTGTCCGGGCTGCGCACCGAATCCACCAAGGGCACCCCGGGGTCGTTGATGAAGACCTCCACCGTGAAACCGCGCCGCTGCGCGGCCAGGGCCAGACCGAAGGGTCCGCAACCGCCGTGACCGGAGGTCATGAAGACGGTGGTCGCCTCGCGCCAGATGCGCAGCTCAAGGGTCCGGTCCAGGGTGAGCGTCGGGCGCAGGGCGTGCATCGCCATCATCAGGCAGGAGGAGCCGCAGGTGAACTCCAGGGTCTGCTCGTAGAAGGGCACGCGGCTCAGCGCCGGTTTGAGGTCCGGAGCCAGGGTCTTCTCGTAGCGCAGGGCCTCCATGTGGTCCTCGTAGTAGTCACACAGCAGCCCGAAGCGTCGGTAACCCAGCCCTTCAAACAGCGACTGTGAGGCCAGATTGTCACGCCGGATCTCCAGCCGCATATAGGCACGATCCTGTTCCCAGACCGCCGCCTCCGCCGCCACCACCAGGGCCTGGCCGACCCCCTGACCGCGTGCCTCACGGGCGACCGCGATGGAATAGAGCCGCGCCACCGAGGTCCCGCGGCTCAAGAGCACCAGCGCATAACCGGCCAGCCCCCCGTCCGACCCCGCCACCACCAGTGTCAGTGCTTGGGCGCGGGTCAGCATGTAGCGGAGCTGGCGCCGCGTCAGGCGGTCGGTGTCAAAGCTGGCGTTCTCCAGCCGCACCAGCGCCCCCAGGTCGGTGACCGCGGCCGGACGCACGGTGAGCCCCGCACCCAGGCGCCGCGCCGGCAGCGCTCCGCCGTCCGGTGCAGTGGGGAACAGGGGAATGGGGGACCGACCCCCGAGAGGTGACGCTGCGTTCATGCTTGACACTGAGTAGCGGGCCTACTGTGAAAGTCGCGCCGGGAGCGCGCTCCAATTCTCCCTCCCCCTTTGGGGGAGGGCCGGGGTGAGGGAACGGCCATGGCCGTTAGCCCACCGAATCTACACCAACACCCGGTCCGCGGCAGCGCTTTTCGCCGTCTGCCGGCCCATCCGCCAACCCTTAAGTACGGAGTCCCCATGCCTAGACAAGCCCCCACCCTCATCCCGATGCTGCGGGGCCTGATCAGTACACTCTCCGTCAGCAGCCTCACCCCCGGCCTTGACCACAGCAACCGGCCGCTGATCGACCTGCTGGCGGGGTGGCTTGAGTCCGCCGGCTTTCGGGTCGAGGTCCTGCCCATCCCCGGCCACCCGCACAAGGCCAACCTGCTCGCGACCTTGGGCACCGGCCCCGGGGGACTCGTGCTGTCCGGCCATACCGACACGGTCCCCTTCAATGACGGACTCTGGTCCCATGACCCGCTCCGGCTGACCGAGCGCGACGGGCGCTACTACGGGCTCGGCACCTGCGACATGAAGTCTTTCCTGGCACTCGCCGTCGAGGCCGCGCGACACGTGAACCCGGCGGACCTCAAACACCCCTTGATGATCCTCGCCACCGCGGATGAGGAATCGGCCATGCACGGGGCGCGCGCCCTAGTGGATGCCGGGCGACCGCTGGGGCGCTACGCGATCATCGGTGAACCCACCGGCCTGCGGCCCGTGCGCACCCATAAAGGGGTGATGGGCGAGGCCGTGCGCCTCACCGGGCGCAGCGGTCACGCCAGCGACCCCAGCCTGGGCAACAACGCCCTCATTGGCATGCACGAGGCCCTGACGGCCATTTTCGCCTGGGGCGAGGAACTCAAACGCACCCATCAGCACCCGGCCTTTCACGTCCCCTACCCCACCATCAACCCGGGCCACATCCACGGCGGCGACAACCCCAACCGCATCTGCGGGGACTGCGAACTGCACCTGGACCTGCGCGTGCTCCCCGGCATGGACCCACAGGAGCTGCGCGCCGAGCTGGCCCGGCGGGTCGCCGCGGTCGCCGAGCGGCGCGGCCTCACCTGGAGCGTGGAGCCACTGTTCACCCCCATCCCCCCGGTGGAGACACCCGCGGGCGCGACGATCGTACGCGCCGCCGAGGCGCTCACCGGCCACGCCGCGCAGGCGGTGTGCTTCGGCACCGAGGCACCCTTCCTCGACCGGCTGGGCATGGAGACACTGATCCTCGGCCCCGGCCACATCGCCCAGGCCCACCAGCCGGACGAGTACCTGGAACTCGCGCACATCGCACCGACGCTAGAACTGCTGCAAGGTTTCATCCGCCGGTTTTGCATGGATGATATGATTCACTCGCACGAGCCAACAACAAGACCCTGAGGAGGCAGCCCCATGCGCTGGCGTGACGGCAGACGGAGCGAAAACGTGGAGGACCGCCGCGACGAGAGCGGCGATGCAGTAGAACCCTTCGGCGAGGGGACCACCCCCATGCGCGGAGGGCGCGTAGTCGGCATCGGGGGTGGTGTCGGCACGCTGGTACTGGTCGTCGTCCTGCTGCTGATGGGCGTGGACCCGTCTGTCCTGCTGAACCATAGCGGCCAAGTCGCCCCACCGGTCACGGTCCCCGCGGGCCGGCGACCGGACACCGGTGCGTCGCACCAGTTTCAGGCCCCGACCGCCGGCGCGGAGGATGAGATGAAGCAGTTCGTCTCGGTGGTCCTGGGCGACACCGAGGACACCTGGCACGCCGTGTTCAAGGAGAGCGGCAAGCGTTACACCGACCCCAAGCTGGTCCTGTTCACGGGCACCATCGGCTCGGCCTGCGGGCGCGGGGAGGCGGCCATGGGACCCTTCTATTGCCCGGGGGATCAGAAGGTCTATATCGACCTCGCGTTCTACGACGAATTGCGCAACGACTTCGGCGCCCCCGGGGACTTTGCCCAGGCCTATGTGATCGCACACGAGGTGGGACACCATGTCCAGAACCTGCTCGGCATCTCCGAGCAGGTGGACGCCCGGCGCCGCCGGGTGAGCCAGCGCGAGGGCAATCAGCTGTCCGTCCGACTCGAACTCCAGGCCGACTGCTACGCCGGCATCTGGGCCAACCGCGCCCATCAGGCACGCCGGATACTGGAGCAGGGGGACGTGGAAGAGGGGCTGAACGCCGCCTCCGCCATCGGCGATGACCGCCTGCAACGCCAGGCCCGCGGCACGGTGACCCCGGACAGCTTCACCCACGGCAGCTCCGCCCAGCGGGTGCGCTGGTTCAAGCGCGGGCTCGCACAAGGGCGGCTGAGCGCCTGCGACACCTTTTCCACCAAGGAGCTATAGTTCTACGCTACTGTTGCTACAGACCACTGTAAGGATCCCCCATGACATCAAGAACCCGCGCTCCGCTGCCCATACTCCTGGCCCTATTCCTGGGCGGCCCGGCCCTGGCCGGCAACAACAACTTCACGCTTGACCCAGACGGCGCCCGCATGCACGACCTCCCGGAACCGGACGCCAAGACGCCGACGCAGACCGCCGCGCCCCTGCCGCCCTGGCCGCGCGAGGCCGACCTGATCGCCTTCACCCCCGATGGTCCCCCCACGCCATTCCGCTTCTATATCGACGGCAAGAATTTGACGACCGACGCCCGCCGCGAGGAGGTCCACTATACCTTGATCCTGGAGTCGAAGACCGGCACCCGCAACGTCAGCTTCGAGGGCATCCGCTGCACCCTGCGCGGCGAGTACAAGACCTTCGCCTATGGCACCGACGGACGCTTCACCCGCGCCCCAGGCGAGGAGTGGCAGCCGATCACCGCCGTGGGCAACGAAGCCTACCGCGAGGACCTGTGGCGCAACCGCTTCTGCGTCTCCCGGGAGACCCGTGGTCGGCCCATCCCGGACATCGTGCGGGCACTCAAGGGACGGGTGTCCGCCGTCGACGGCACCGGATTTCAGGCGCAGTAACCAGGCGCAAGGAGCGGACTAGCGGCAATACTCTGTCATTTAGACTAATTTTTCCGAGCACCTCAACACATCCAAACCCTCGGACCTAACGCTCGGAAAAATGGCGCTCGGAAAAATGATGAAACTGGACAACTACGACCGCCGCATCCTCGCCGAACTGCAGGGCGACGGCCGCCTGAGCAACCAGGATCTCGCAGACCGCATCGGGCTGTCCCCTTCACCCTGCCTGCGCCGGGTGCGCGCGCTGGAGGAGGCCGGGTTCATCACCGGCTATCGCGCACTGGTCGACGCCAAGCGGCTCGGCCTCAACCTGATGGCCATCCTCAGCATCTCCATGGACCGGCACACCCCGGAGCGCTTCGCCGGTTTCGACGCGGCCGTCGCGGCCATGCCGGAGGTGCTGGAGTGCCTGCTGCTCACCGGGCGCGACGCCGACTATCAGCTCAAGGTGGTGGTCCGGGACATGGAGCATTATCAGGAACTGCTGCTGGAGCGGATCACCCGCATCGAAGGGGTGAGCGGTGTGCACTCCAGCTTCGTTCTGCGCCAGGTGGTAGAGCGGACCAGCCTGCCGGTGGGGCTGAAGGCGCCTTGAACATCCTTGAGGACCGCCACGACTACGCCGACTACCCCAAGCGTGCTGGCGCTAGTGCCATCGCCGCCGCCCCCGCGGCGGCGGTGTGGGCAGTGGTCGCCGCCATCGGTGGGGACAACCGCTATTACTCTCTCAACACACTCTGGAACATCCGCGAGACCCTGGACTGGCTGATCGGCGGCCGTGGCCTGGCACGGGGTCGGCGCCACCCAACCGAGATCCGCGTCGGCGACCGAATCGACTCCTGGAAGGTGATCGGGCTGGAGCCGGAGCGACGCCTGGCGATGGTCTTCGGCCTGCGCGCCCCCGGGACCGGGGTACTGGAGTTCCTGCTCGAGCCGCTGCCGGGGAACCGCACCCGGCTGACCGCCACGGCGTACTGGCACCCGGACGGGGTCCCGGGGCTGCTGTATTGGCTGGCCATGGAGCCCTTTCACCAGGTCATCTTCGCGGGCCTGACCCGGGAGGTGTGCCGCCGGGCGGACCGCGTGCCCGGGAGCGCCGCATCCCAGTGCGGCGAGATCGCGCAAGCAGACCCGGCGTCGCGTCCTGTGCAGAGCCCTGGCCGCACTGGGGTGGGGCGCTCCCAGTGAGTCAGCGCCTCCGCGGCTGGGACCCGTGGCCCAAGGGTCCCAGCCAAAGGTTACAATCCCGCGTGAATCCACCGCGTCGAGACCAGGATGGACCCCATGCCGAACGCCTCCCCAGCCGGCGTCCAGCCCGAGCGCCCGTTTGAGCTGTTCGTCAGCTATTCGCACGCCAACGAGGCGGTCAAAGATCGGCTGCTGATCCACCTGGCGCCGCTCAAGCGCACGGGGCTGGTGCGAACCTGGACGGACCGGGAGATCCCCGTCGGCAGCCTCTGGCGCGAAGAGATCGACTCCGCCTTGGAGCGGGCGGACGCCGCCATCTTTCTGCTCTGTGAGAACTTCCTGGCCTCGGCTTTCTGCATGGATGTGGAGCTGCCGCGGTTCTTGCAGCGACATGCGGACGAAGGGGTGCTGATCCTGTTCATCCTGACCGACCACTGCGGTTGGCGCGAGCTGGACTTCATCGCCCGCTTCCAGATGCTCCCGCGGGACGCCAAGCCCATCCGGGCCTTCCGACCGCTGAGCCTCGCCTATACCCAGGTCGCCCAACAAATCTGTGAGACCCTGCGCGCACACGGCAAGACCCGCGGCCTACCGTCCCGCACGCATCAGGACCAACCGAGCCCAGCCCAAGCCCAGACGGCGGAAGGGCTCCAACGCCTGCTCGCGCGCCTGCCCGGCCGCACCAACAGGCTCTACGGCCGCGAGCTGGAGCTCAAGCGGCTCGCCGCCTGGACCGGCGACCCCGCCGGCCGGCGCGGCGTCCTGATCTGGGTCGGACCCGGCGGCCAGGGCAAATCCGCGCTCACCCGCTGGTGGCTGGCCGGACAGGCCTGGCCCAGCGGGACCCGCTTCGTCGGGCACTCCTTCTATTCGCAGGGTAGCCACAACCAGGCCACCAGCGCACGGGCCTTCCTGCTCGCCGCCTGGGCCGAACTGACCGGGCCAGACGCCACCGAACCAGGCGCCCCGCCACTGTCCGATTACGACCTGGGCCAACGGCTCGCCCGCGCCGCCGCCCATGCACCGGACGGCGCGCCCCGGGTCCTGCTGCTCGACGGGCTGGAGCCCTTGCAGCAGCCCTCCAAGGACCCGCGACTCAACGGCAGCGTCAAAGACCAGGGCCTACTCGGGCTACTGGAGACCCTGGCCCGGGAGCCCGGCAACGCACTATGCATCGGCAGCAGCCGGCTGCCCATTCCGGATTCGGATACGGGCATCTTCGACGCACCCTGCTTCGACCAGTTTCCGCTCCACACATTACCCGTCCTGGGCGCCCGCTGCCTGCTGCGCGACCGGGGGCTCACGGGCAGCGACGTCGAATTGGATAAGCTGGCCGAGCGCTGCGGTCTGCACCCGCAGGCCCTGACCCTGGCCGCCGAGTTTGCCCATACCTTTCTGGACACCGGCGCCGGCCGTCAAGCGGCGACGATCATGGGCTGGTTCGACGCCGAGCTGGCCCGCGGCCAGCAGACCCTGGACCGCGAGTTAGTGAATTGCCTGGGGCTCTTCGACCGCCCCGCCCCCTGGGGCGCGCTGCTGGCGCTCAAGTCCGCCGAACCGCCCATCCCCGGGCTGACGCAGGCTCTACACGATGCGGACGACCGGGTCATCGCCGAGTCGCTGGCGCGGCTGCGCCAATGGGGTCTGGTGGACTGCGACCCGGCCGACCCCGCACCGGATCTGGACGCCCACCCGCTGGTGCGCGAGCGCTTCGGCACCCGGTTGGAGACCGAGCGGCCGGACGCCTGGCGGGCGGCGCACCGCTGCCTGTTCGACTGGTTCCGGTCGGTGCCGGGGGAGGAGCGGCCGGACGGGATAGAAGGAGTGGAGCCGCTCTATCGGGCGGTAGGGCATGGGTGTCGGGCGGGATTGTACGCCGCTGCGTGGCTGGTCTATCGGGATCGTATCCAGCGCGGCGAGCAGGGCTATACCACGTTCCAACTTGGTGCCATCTCGGCGGACCTGTCCGCACTCGCAGGGTTCTTCCCGGCCGGCTGGCCCGCGCCGCCGGTGACCGGTGACCTGTCCGAGCCCAACCGCTCCTGGCTGATCGCCAGCGTGGCCTATTGTTTGATGTCCCTGGGCCGACTCGGAGAGGCGCTGGGGCCGCGGCAGATGGTCCGGGAGCGCCGGGGCGAGTCCGCCGACTGGAACAATTTTTGCCGCTCTTCGGAGAACCTGATCGACCTCCAGACTATGCTCGGTTACTGGCCGGAGGCCGAGCAGACCGCGCGGGAATCGGTCGAGGCGTCAGGGGCGGTAATGGATCGGTCCAATGCCCAGGAACGTAAACTGATGGCGTTTGCCTATCTTGGCCGGGCACTGCACGGGCAGGGTCGGCTCGCAGAGTCGGCGGCTGCCTTTGCCGAGGCCGAGGCGCTTCAGGCCACGCGGGCTCCCAGCCTTCCAACCCTGAACAGCTTGCGCGGCTTCGATTACGACCAACTGCTGCTGGAGATAGCTAAAGACTCGGGCGATCGGTGGGCTGTCCTCGGCCGGGCTCGGGCCTCGCTAGCGTACCAAGAGCAACTACGGCACCTACTTTCCCAGGCGCTCGATCACTGTATCATCGGCCAATCGTTCGGCGCATTGGGCGAACCCGGGACCCAGGCTGACGCTATGCTGGACCGGGCAGTCGCGACCATGCGCCGGGCCAGCAATATCCGCCATTTGCCCATTCTGCACCTCGCCCGCGCCCACCATCACCGCGACCAACGCCGCCCGGCGCAAGCCCAGACTGACCTCAATGCCGCGCTGGCCATCGCCCGCCGCGGCAACATGCTGACCTATCTGGCCGACGGCGCACTGCTCGAAGGCCATCTGCACCTGGACCGGCTCGCCCGGCCGACACCCGAAACCGCCGCGCCCGCCGCCGACCCCATCCCGGAGGCCGCCCGCGCCTGGGCGCAGGCCAACGAGATCATCCGTCGCACCGGCTATGGCCGCCGCGAGACCGAGCTGCACCTGCTGGAGGCGCGCCTGCGCAGCCACCAGGGCCGCCCGGACCAGGCGAGCGAGGCCCTGGACCGCGCCCAGTTGCGCATCCGCGCCATCGGCCAGTGGGGCCTCTGGCCGCGCCTGAGCCAGGTCGCCGCGGAACTTGGCGCGCAGGTCCCCGAGCAGCCCCCGGAATGACCGCGCGGCCGGCTGCCTC
>CAILVI010000240.1 GCA_903837595.1 uncultured Thiodictyon sp. | reverse complement strand
GGTGAAGAACGGCAATTGCCCGAGCGGGGTGACGGCGGCCTGCGGGTCCCACTGAACGTGGACCCTGCCACCAAACGTGTCCACGGCAACCGGGCCGGCGAACGCCACTAACGCGGTCGTTTCGGTTTCACCCGTAGGGTGAAGGATAAGATCGTTCATACGCACCTCCTTGCGCAAATATTTCATCAGGTTAGCTCACGAAGGGCAAGGTCCAACTGCTCTTTCTAGGATCATCGCCCTGACCGCCAACACCATGGCCGGTGACCGCGAGCAATGCCTGGCGGCGGGGATGAACGGCTTCCTGGCCAAGCCGGTGGACTTCGGCGAGCTGTATGCGACCTTGGCGCACGGGGTGCCGCCGCGGGGCGCGGCGGACGTCCCGGAAACCCCCGCCCTGCGTGCGCCGGCGGCGCCTCTTGGCCCGTCGCTACCGGAACTGCCGGTAATCGACATCGCCATCGGGCTCGCGCACACCGGCGGGGCGCCGGCCTTTTTCGCTTCGCTGCTGACACAGTTCCGCGATAGCGGTGCTGACGGCTTCCGGGAGCGGTTTCGTGAGGCTCAAGCAACCGGTGACTGGGCCAACGCGATGCGCTTGGCCCATAACCTCAAGGGGACTGCGAGGACCTTGGGGGCGGCGGCGCTGGGGGAACTCGCGGCCGCCGTGGAGGAGGCCACCCGGCATGGCCAGCCGGAGCCGAGCGGGGAGCGGTTCGCGGCCTTGGCGGAGGAGCTCGAGCGGGTGCTGACGGGGCTTGCCCGGCTGGACGCCACGGCGCCGCCGCCCCCCAAACCCGGAAATGGCTGGCGGGACACACTCTTTCGCGACTTGGCCCGGCTGCTGGAAGACCACGACACGGCGGCGGTCGAGCGCGTGGCGGGACTTGAGCGGGCCCTGGCCGGCACCGAGCACGCGGCCGCCGCCAATGAGGTCGGGCGCGCCATCGCCTGTTACGACTTCGTGCGGGCATACGCGGGGCTGCGCCGCCTGGCCCGCGCGCTCGCGCTTGCCGGCGACTGGAGTGATCTGTGATCAGGTTCAGACCGCCATTTGATCCGGCAGCAGACGCAGAAACTCCTTCCTGACCACCTCATAGCATTCGCACACCCGCGCCTCCAGGCCCGGGCGGTCGATGACCGTGATGCGGCCCCGCGCATACTTGATCAACCCGGCGTCCTGCAAATGGCCGGCGGCCTCGGTCACGCCCTCGCGGCGCACGCCCAGCATGTTGGCGATCAGTTCCTGGGTCATGCTGAGCTCATTCGCCGGCAAGCGGTCGAGACTAAGTAGCAGCCAGCGGCAGAGTTGTTGATCCACCGAGTGGTGTCGATTGCATACCGCGGTCTGTGCCATTTGGGTCAACAGGGCCGAGGTATAGCGCAGCAACAGGTGCTGTAAGGCCCCGGAACGGTTGACTTCTTCCTTGAATGAGTACCCTTTCAGGCGATAGGCATGGCCTGCGCTCTGCACCACGGCCCGGTTCGGCATGGTCTCGCCGCCCAGGAACAGGGCGATACCCACGATGCCCTCGTTGCCGACCACCGCGATCTCCGCGGAGGCCCCGTTTTCCATGACATACAATAGGGAAACTATTGCGTCGGTAGGGAAATAGACGTGCTTCAGTTGGCCGCCAGACTCATACAGCGCCTGCGCCAGCGGCAGCGGGACCAATTCCAGATGGGGCGCCAACCGCTCGAAGACGATCTCGGGCAGGACGGCAAGGAGCTTGTTCTCACGGGGATTCGGGGCGCTGGCGAGCATGTCGTTGCATAAACTCCTTAATATCTTTGTGGGATAGCCGGGGCTCTAATTTCAACGCCATACGAGCAATTTGTCAAGTGAGCGGTGTCACTCGCCGCGTCCTGCTATGTGCGCAGGCGCACAGACCGATTATCCGCTGATGGGCTACAGCCTGATGACCGATGGGCATTCTATGTGCGATGGCGTACAGACTGAATCACGCCCGGCAGCGTATCTTTACGACCATCGCTAAAGCGCTGTTGTTCGGTATGCTCGCACTGGTACTCCCCCACCGCGCATCCTAGCGACTCCCAATCCAAAAGGCAACCTACCGGAGTCAAGCAAATGCCATTAATTTCATTGATTATCACGCTCGTGATCGTGGGCGTCGGGCTGTGGCTGATCAACAACTACATCCCGATGGATGGAAAGATCAAGACGATCCTGAATGTGGTTGTGGTGATCGTCGTTATCATGTGGCTCCTGTCCGTCTTCGGGCTCTTGGGTTCATTGGCGCCGTTGCGGGTCCGTTAGCGGTTTTATAAGTAGCAACCCGGGGAGCAAATTAAATGAACACGACGAAACTGGTGGCGGTCGCGCTGATCATTGCCGGCGGTCTGGGCTTGGCCTATGGCAGCTTCAGTTATACCAAAGAGACCCAGCAAGCCCAGTTCGGCCCGATCGAATTGACGGTCAAGGACCGGCAGACGGTTAACATCCCGGTGTGGGCCGGTGTGGTGGTATTGGCCGCGGGCATCCTCCTGCTGCTGTTGCCAAAGAATAGCTAGTCTCCGCCGCAGTGGGGACCCAAATGCTTTCCCTGCGTCCGCAGGGAGAGTGGAGAATGCCATGAATGACCTAAGCTTCCCAACACTTACCGCCCCGAGTCGGCCGGGGTTGGCCGGGCATATCACCCGGGTTGCCACTTACTACAATCCCCGCACCTGGAAGGAGAAGGGGTGGTGGTGGACCAGTGGTCTGTTCCTGATTACCTATCTGGTGATTGTCGTCATCCTGGGCATTTACTGGTCGCGCTCACCTGGTACCTTCGACGTGCATGAAAAGGCCTTGGCGCTGGCCGGATACGACAAGACCATGCTGGTTCCGGGTACCGCCACCGTGGCGGCCGCGATCGGTATCGGTGAGGTCATACTTGATAAGCCGGGTGGCTATCTGACCAACGACATCACCCCGCCGGGTGTCTATCTGGATAACATCCCCAACTGGGAGTTCGGTGCCCTGACGGCCTGGCGTGACCTGAATAACTCTCTGCGTAACGACTTCAGCCGCGCCCAGTCGCAGTCGGTCGAGGACCCGGACCTGCAGGTCGCACAACCTCAGGCCAACTACAATTCGGACTCATGGATCTTCCCATCCACCGAGTCGGAGTATGGCAAGGCGGTAACGGCGTTGCGCCACTATTTCACCAGACTGACCGACAAGAAGGCGCAGGACGGCCAATTCTTCGCGCGGGCGGACAACTTGACCGCCTATCTGGAGGTGGTTGAAAAGCGCCTCGGCAGTCTTGCGCAACGGTTGTCGTTTGCCGTGGGCCAAGCGAAGCTCAATACCGACTTGGCCGGCGATCCCAATGCCCGTCAATCAACCCCGGTCGCCAGTCTGTCTCAGACCAAGACGTCCTGGTTCAGGATCGATGATGTGTTCTTTGAGGCCCGCGGTTATACCTGGGGATTGCTGCATTCCTTGCAGGCGATGGAGATCGATTTCCAGCCTGTGCTCAAGGACAAGAATGCCCTGGTGTCACTGCAGCAGATCGTGCGCGAGTTGCAGAATACCCAGAATACCCTCTGGAGTCCGCTGATACTCAATGGCACCGGGTTTGGGCCCATGGCCAATCACTCGCTGGTGATGGCCTCCTATATCTCGCGGGTGAATGCGGCGGTGACTGACTTGCGCAGCCTCCTGAAGACTGGCTGAGGTCGTCGCTGCGGCCGCCGGCCGCGGAGCGCACCGCGCGCCTGACGCCTGTGTGACACCGGCGCAGCAGGGTCAAGAGAGTTACGACGATCAAGGCCGCCGCAGTTGCGATCGGTACCCTGCCGCGCGCTCGGGCGGCTGGTCGTCTGGCCCATGGAGCAACATCAATCGCAGGAGCAGGGCAGATGAATGCATTCCAGGCCGGTGCGATGGCCGCGATCATGGCGGGTGGTTTGGGTATGCCTGCCGGCAGTCTTACTCTGTCCGACGACACCAGGAACGTCGCTTCAGCGTTGGTCGATCGGTGTCCGGGCCTCTGTCGTGCCAGCCGCCTGCCGCCCAAGGTCAGCAAGACCCCGCGATCTGCCCCACTTCGGTGCGCCAGCGAACAGACTGACCCGAGGGTAAATTGTAGAGTACATTCTACCTGATACAGGGTTCGCTCATTCACGGAGCCAGGACCCGAACTCCGGCACTGCGCCGGTTTTTTCCTAACCACGATGAGGATCAGCCGAAATGTCGACCAAAGATGAATACGTTGCCAGCATGAAACGTCAGCTCGATGTCTGGAGTGCCGAGATCGACGCATTGGAAGCAAAGGCGCATGAGGTCCGTGAGGACGCCAAGGAAAAGTATGCGGAGCAGCTCAGTGCGTTGCGCGTCAAGCGCGATGAAGGCGAAAAGAAGCTGGAGGAAATGAAGGCGGCCAGCGAATCCGCCTGGGAGCAAGTCAAGGTGGAGGCCGACAAGGCGTGGGCGGCATTGAAGGACTCGGTGCAGACGTTTCAGTCGCATTACAAGGCTTAAGGGCCGCCCCGCTGCCGGCGAGGTCGTCCATTAAGTGAGCGCCAACCACCGAGCCGGGCCGAGTATGGGCGCCGCCCGAAACGTTTTCGGCGATCACAGCAGGCAAGTTTTCCGGCGCCCTAAACGTTCGGGCCGGGGTCACAGACCCCGGCCCGCGCCGTTGCGAGAGCTTAACTTAATGGCATTGGGTCCGCACGCATCGTGGTGATGGGGTCAGGGTGCGGATCGATCGCCTGGTGAGTGATTTTTGATTTTATGGATATTCGCGAAACATTGCTCCAGATAAGGATGAGGCTGCTTGGCAACGGTCTGACCAAGACCTATGTCGGGGACGAGCAGCCGTTACGTGATGAATTATTCAGCGCCGTGCAGATGGAACAGCACGGCAAGGCACTTGCCGAGTCGCATGTATTGACGCCGCGCCACGGACCTGACCAATTGCTGGTGCGACTCAACGCCAATGAGGCGACCCTGGTCGACGTCTGCGCGCTGCTCATCCAGGCGGTGGCCAAGAACCGTCGTATCGCCCCCGCGGGGGAGTGGCTGCTGGATAATTTCTATCTCATCGAAGAGCAGATCCGTACTGCCAAGCGGCATCTGCCCAAGGGCTACAGCCGCGAACTGCCGCGCCTGCGTAGCGGTCCATCCGCCGGGTTGCCGCGGGTCTATGACATCGCGCTCGAGATCATCGCGCACGGCGACGGTCGGGTCGATCCGGAAACGCTCAGTCGCTTTGTCGCCGCCTATCAGGGCGTCATCTCCTTGCGGTTGGGCGAGCTGTGGGCCATTCCCATCATGCTGCGCCTCGCCTTGATCGAGAATCTCAGGCGGGTGGCGGCCCGTATTGCGGGCAGCCGTACCGGTCATAATCTGGCGGACGCCTGGGCCGATGAGATGGTGGCGATGGCCGCGCGCGATCCGAAGAATGTGATCCTGGTGATCGCCGATATGGCGCGCTCGCAGCCCCCGCTGTCGAGCGCCTTTGTGGCCGAATTCGCGCGTCGCCTGCAAGGCCAGAGTCCCGCCCTGGCTTTGCCACTAACCTGGATCGAGCAGAACCTCGCCGATGCGGGGCTCACGACCGAAGAGCTGGTGCAGGCGGAAAACCAGCAACAGGCGGCGGATCAGATCTCCATCAGCAACAGCATTGGCAGTCTCCGCTTCCTGGGCGCGATGGATTGGCGCGAGTTCGTGGAGACCATGAGTGTGGTTGAGTGCACCTTGCGCCGCGATCCGGGTGGCGTCTACGGGCGGATGGATTTCGCGACCCGAGATCGTTACCGGCATGTGGTGGAGCGCATCGCCAAGGGTTGTGACGGCACGGAGGAGTGGGTTGCACGTCACGCGCTCGACCTGGCCGTGGAGGGGGCCGCGCGGTCGGATGACGCCGAGCGCGCCGGACATGTCGGCTATTACCTGATCGATCGCGGCCTGGTGCTGCTGGAGCGGCGGGCCAAGGCGCGTGTAGGGGTCGTGGATGCCCTGCAGCGGCGGGGGCGTCGGATCCCGCTGTTTCTGTATCTCGGTGCCATCAGCCTGCTGTCGGCGCTCTTCGCCGCGAGCCTGCTGGCCCCGGCACGGGCCGCCGATTGGCCGCTGCGGCTGCTGATCCCACTCACAATGCTGGCGCTATTGGGCAGCAGTCAGCTGGCCGTGGCACTGGTGAACTGGCTGGCGACCCTGCTGGCAACGCCCTATCTGCTGCCGCGCATGGAACTCAGTACCGGCATTCCGCCGGAGTCGCGCACCTTGGTGGTGACGCCGACCATGCTCAGCAGCGTCGCGAACATCGAGTCCCTGGTCGAGGCGCTGGAGGTGCGGTGCCTCGCCAATCAGGATGACCACCTGCACTTCGGCCTGTTGACTGATCTGCGTGATGCCCAGAGCGAGACCTTACCGGGCGATGCGGCCCTGGTGCAGTTGGCCGGGGAGCGGATCGAGGCGCTGAACGTGCGCTATCCGCGCCCGCGGGGCGACACCTTCTTCCTATTCCACCGCCCGCGGGTGTGGAACCCGCAGGAGCGGGTGTGGATGGGCTATGAGCGCAAACGCGGCAAGCTGGCTGCCCTGAACGCCCTGCTGCGCGGCGCCCCGACCCCGGCCGGGAATGACTTCGCGCTGATCGTCGGTGATCTGACGTCGCTCTCGGACGTGCGCTATGTCATCACCCTGGACACCGACACCCAACTGCCACGGGACAGTGCGCGCGCGCTGGTCGGCGCCATGGCCCATCCGCTCAACCGCCCGCGCTACGACGCAGGGCGCGCGCTGGTCGGTGACGGCTACGCCATCCTGCAGCCGCGCGTTGCCGTGAGCCTGCCGGGTGCCAACCGCTCGCGCTATGCGCGGCTGTGCGGGAGTGACGCCGGCCTCGACCCCTATACGCACGCCGTCTCCGACCTCTATCAGGATTGGTTTCAGGAAGGCTCCTTCATCGGCAAGGGCATCTACGACGTCACGGCCTTCGAGCGGGCGCTCGCCGGGCGCTTCCCGGAAAACCGCATCCTGAGCCACGACCTGCTGGAAGGGTGCTATGCCCGCTCCGGACTGCTCTCTGATGTGCAGTTGTACGAGGATTCGCCGGCCGGCTACAGCGCGGACGTGAGCCGTCGCTACCGCTGGATCCGCGGGGATTGGCAGGTCGCCGGGTGGCTGTGGCCGCGCGTTCCGGCCGCCGACGGCGGGTGGTGCCACAACGCCCTCTCGGCACTGTCACGCTGGAAACTGGCCGACAATCTGCGGCGTAGTCTCGTGCCCGCGGCCCTGACCCTGCTGTATGTGCTGGGTTGGGTGCTGCTGTCCGCACCCGGCTACTGGACCTTGGCGGTGCTTGGCATCTCGCTGGTCCCGTCGCTGCTGACCGCGCTCCTGAACGGGCTCCAGAAGCCGGGCGATGTGCGCTGGGGCCAGCACCTCGGCGCTGCGCTCTACGCGGCGCTGCGGCAGTTGGCCCAGGCGGGCTTTGCGATCGCCTGCCTGCCGTATGAGGCCTGGTTCAGTCTGGATGCCGTGCTGCGCACCCGCTGGCGGATGTGGGTCAGCCACCGCGGGCTGCTGGAATGGACGGCGTCGGGCGAGCTGAATACGCGCTCGCCGGGGGTCGTCGGCTGCGTCCGACAGATGGTGTTCGCCCCCATGTTCGCGCTGCTCGTTGCACTCGGGCTCGCCGCGGGCAACCCGGCCGCGCTGTGGGTGGCGGCACCGATCCTGCTCATGTGGTTCGCCTCACCGGTGATCGCTTGGTGGCTGAGCCGCCCGCTGACGCGGCACGTGGCACGCTTGAGTGCGGCCCAGACGCGCTTTCTGCGCACGCTCGCCCGCCGGACGTGGGACTTCTTCGAGACCTTCGTGGGCCCCGCAGACCATTGGCTGCCGCCCGACAATTACCAGGAGCACCCGGTGGCCATGGTCGCGCATCGTACCTCACCGACCAATATGGGACTGTCCTTGCTCGCGAACCTGGCCGCTTATGACTTTGGCTACCTGCCGGTCGGCGCCCTGATCGAGCGCACGACTGACGCGCTACGCACGATGGCCGGTCTGGAGCGCTACCGCGGTCACTTCTTCAACTGGTACGACACCGAGTCACTACTGCCACTCCCACCGGTCTACATCTCATCGGTGGATAGCGGTAACCTCGCCGGTCATCTGCTGACCTTACAGCCGGGCCTGCTGGCACTGGTCGATGACCCCATCTTCCGGGCGCGTACGCTCGCGGGGCTCAGCGACAGCTTCCATAGCCTGGTGGACGCGAGCAACGGCGTCTTGCCTGTTGCGCTGACGCGGTTTGCCCAGACGCTGCAGGCCCAGTCCCTCGCGCCCCCCAATACGCTGCCGGCGGTCCGGCAGTGCCTCGAGCAGCTGGCGGCGGACGCCGAGAGCGGGCTCATTGAACTGGCCGCCGGTGCCGGCGACGAGGCGCACCGCTGGGCCCGCGCCCTGGCACGGGAGTGCCGCGCGGCGCTGGATGAATTGCTGTTCCTCGTCCCGTGGCTCGGGGACCCGACGGCGCCTGGCGATCTGCCCCAATTGACCGCGATCCCGACGTTACGCCAGTTGGCGGCCATTGAGGCACAGTGGGTGTCGACCCGAGCACCGGAGGACCCCGGCCAAGCGGCCGGGGCGCCGGCATTGCAGCCGCTCATTGCGCTCGCTGGCGGACGTGCCCGCGGGCGGATCAGGGCGCTGGAACTCCTGGCGCTGCAGGCCGGCGAACTCGCCCAAATGGATTGCGACTTTCTCTACGACGAGGCGCAGCACCTGCTCGCGATCGGTTACCACGTCGCCGAGCGGCGGCGCGATACGAGTTGCTACGACCTGCTGGCCTCGGAGGCGCGCCTGGGTCAGTTCGTGGCGATTGCGCAGGACCAGCTGCCCCAGGAGTCCTGGTTTGCCCTGGGGCGCCTGCTGACCAAGGCGGCCGGTGAGTCGACGCTCTTGTCCTGGAGCGGCTCGATGTTCGAGTATCTCATGCCGCTGCTGGTGATGCCGACCTACGACAACACCCTGCTCGACCAAACCTATCGGGCGGCGGTGGCGGGGCAAATCGCCTATGGCCGGGCCCGCGGGGTGCCCTGGGGGGTTTCTGAATCCGGCTATAACACGGTCGATACCCAGTTCAACTATCAGTACCGCGCCTTCGGTGTGCCCGGCCTGGGGCTCAAGCGTGGGCTGGCCGACGACCTGGTCATTGCACCCTATGCCTGCGCGCTTGCGCTGATGGTCGCGCCCGAGGCCGCGTGCGCGAATCTACAGCGGCTCGCCGCTGCGGGCTTTGCGGGGCGCTTCGGCTTCTACGAGGCCATCGACTACACGCCTGCCCGACTGCCCCGCGGGCAGACGAGCGCCGTGGTGCGTTCTTTCATGGCCCATCATCAGGGCATGAGTCTGCTCGCACTCGCCTATCTGCTGTTGGACCGTCCAATGCAGCGGCGCTTTGAGTCGGTGCCCCAGTTCCAGGCCACCGCCCTGTTGCTCCAGGAGCGTATTCCCAAGACCCAGGCATTCTATTCCCACGCGAACGAGGGGGTCAGCGACTTCCGCCCGACTGGCAGCAACCATGAGGCTGCACTGCGCGTCTTTAGCAGCCCCAACACCCGCCAACCGCAGGTGCAATTGCTCTCCAACGGGCGCTACCACGTGATGGTGACCAACGCGGGTGGCGGCTACAGCCGTTGGAAGGACCTGGCAGTCACCCGTTGGCGCGAGGACAGTACCCGCGATGCCTGGGGTACCTTCTGTTATCTGCGTGACCAGGCGAGCGGTGCGTTCTGGTCGACCACCTATCAGCCAACCCTCACGGTGCCTGAGCGCTACGAGGCGATCTTCTCGGAGGGCCGTGCCGAGTTTCGCCGCCGCGACCATGAGATCGAGTCCTATACCGAGATCGTCGTCTCGCCGGAGGACGATATCGAACTGCGTCGGGTGCGCATCACCAACCGTGCCCGCACCCGGCGGGTCATCGAGATCACCAGTTACACCGAGGTGGTGCTCGCCCCGCCCGCGGCGGATGCCCTGCACCCGGCCTTCAGCAACCTGTTTGTGCAGACGCAGTGCCTGAACCCGCAACCGGCGCTCCTGTGCACCCGCCGGCCACGCTCACAGGCCGAGTCCTCGCCCTGGATGTTCCACTTGATGGTGGCACGCGGGGCCGATTGCGGGACCCTGACCTTTGAGACGGATCGGCTCCAGTTCATCGGTCGTGGCCGCACCGTCGCCGCGCCTGCGGCCCTGGGTGCGGGCGGTGTGCTCACGGGCAGTGTCGGCTCCGTGTTGGACCCGATCGTTGCCATCCGCTACGAGCTCACCCTCGATCCCGATCAGACGGCCACCCTCGATCTGGTCACTGGTGTCGCCGATACCCGGGAGGCCGCGGTGGGTCTGGTCGCGAAATACCAGGACCAGCGGCTGGCCGATCGCTGCTTCGATCTGGCCTGGACCCATAGTCAGGTGGTGCTGCGCCAGCTCAATGCCAGTGCCGCCGACGCGCAACTCTACGGTCAGTTGGCCGGTGCCATTCTCTATAGCAATGCCGTGCTGCGCGCCGAGGCGAGCGTGCTGATCAAGAACCACCGCGGACAATCCGGACTCTGGAGCCACGCCGTCTCCGGCGACGTCCCGCTGGTATTGGTACAGATTACTGACCCGGTCAATATCGAACTCATCCATCAGCTGGTCCAGGCCCATGCCTATTGGCGCCTGAAGGGATTGACCGTGGACCTGGTGATCTGGAATGAGGATCACGCCGGCTACCGGCAACAGCTCCAGGATCAGATCATGGGGCTGATCGCCGCCGGGGTCGAGGCCCACGTCCTGGATCGACCGGGCGGCATCTTTATCCGGCCGGCGGATCAGATCTCCAGCGAGGACCGCATCCTGTTCCAAACGGTGGCGCGCGCCATCCTGAGCGACAGCCGCGGAACGCTGGCCGAGCAACTCGGCCGCCGTGAGCCCATCGAACGGCAGCCCCCGCGCCTGCGGCCGATCCAGGCGCGTCGACCGTCGGTCTGGCCTGAGGATGGCACGGATGGGGCGGCAAGGAGCAGTGCGCAGGGGCGCGGCCTGCTGTTCGACAACGGCCTGGGCGGTTTCACCCGGGACGGCGGCGAATACGTGATCACCGTTGGCCCGACCCAGGCGACCCCGGCGCCCTGGGTGAATATATTGGCGAATCCGCTCTTCGGTAGCGTCATCTCCGAGAGCGGCGCAGCCTATACCTGGAGTGAGAATGCACACGAATTCCGCCTCACCCCCTGGCACAATGACCCGGTGAGCGATGCGAGCGGCGAGGCCTTCTATCTGCGCGATGAGGAGACCGGCCGCTTCTGGTCGCCCACGCCGCTGCCCTGTCGCGGCGCTACCCCCTATGTCATCCGCCATGGCTTCGGCTACAGCGTCTTTGAGCATACCGAGGAGGGGATCCAGTCAGAGTTGTGGGTCTATGTCGCACTCGACTTACCGCTCAAGTTTTCGGTCCTGAAGTTGCGCAACCTGTCGGGGCGGTCGCGCCGGCTATCCGCGACCGGCTATGTGGAGTGGGTCTTGGGTGATCTGCGCCCGAAGACAACCCCCTATGTCATCACCGAGATCGATCCGAGCAGCGGTGCGCTGTTTGCACGCAATCCCTATAACACTGAGTTTGGACGCCGCCTCGCCTTTTTCGACGTGGACGACGCGACCCGTACCCTGACCGGCGACCGGACCGAATTCATCGGACGCAATGGCTCATTGAGTCGGCCGGCCGCCTTGCTGCGCACCGGGTTGTCCGGCCGGGTGGGGGCCGCACTGGATGCCTGCGCCGCACTACAGGTGGGGTTTGAACTGGCCGCCGGCGAGGGGCGCGAACTGGTCTTCCGGCTCGGCATGGCCGGGCGGCATGATGCGGATGACCCGAGCAATACCGAAAATTGCTGCCGGGGGGGCGCTGGCGCACGCGACGCGCTCGCCGCCGTGCGCCAGTATTGGCAGCACACGTTGGGCGCGGTGAGGGTCGAGACCCCTGATCCGGCGCTCGATCTACTGGCCAACGGCTGGCTCATCTACCAGACCCTGGCCTGCCGACTGTGGGCGCGCAGTGGTTTCTATCAGTCGGGGGGCGCCTTTGGGTTCCGCGATCAATTGCAGGACGTGATGGCTCTCATGTACGCGGAGCCCCGGCTCGCGCGCGAACAATTGCTGCGATGTGCCGGCCGGCAGTTCCATGAGGGCGATGTTCAGCACTGGTGGCATCCGCCAACCGGGCGCGGTGTGCGCACGCACTGCTCGGACGACTATTTGTGGTTACCCCTGGTGACCTGCCGCTATGTGCAGGGCAGCGCAGACGTCGCTGTGCTCGATGAGCCGGTGGGGTTCCTGGAGGGCCGTCTGGTCAGCGGGGAAGACGACTCCTATTACGATCTTCCCGGCCACTCCGAGGATACGCAAACGCTCTACCAGCACTGTGTACGAGCGATCATGCATGGCCTGCGGTTTGGCGCCCATGGCCTGCCCTTGATGGGCTCCGGGGATTGGAATGACGGCATGAACCTAGTGGGCATGAAGGGTCAGGGCGAGAGTGTGTGGTTGGGCTTCTTCCTCTATGAGGTGCTGGAGCGCTTCAGCGTGGTGGCGGGTCTTAAGGGTGACCTGGCCTTGGTCGCGCGGTGCCGGGAGGAGGCCGAGCAGTTGCGCCGCAACCTGGATCAGCACGGTTGGGATGGCGGCTGGTATCGGCGTGCCTATTTCGATAACGGCGTCCCGCTGGGGTCGGCGATCAATCCCGAATGCCAGATCGATTCGATCGCGCAGAGCTGGTCGGTCCTCTCCGGGGCGGGGGCGCCGGAGCGTGCGCGTCTGGGGATGGCGGCGTTGGATGCGCGCCTGGTGCGCCGCGACCTGGGGTTGATCCAACTCCTGGACCCACCGTTCGACACCTCCAAGTTGGACCCGGGTTATATCAAGGGCTATGTCCCCGGTGTGCGTGAGAATGGCGGTCAATATACCCATGCCGCCATCTGGGCGGCGATGGCCTTCGCGCGATTGGGCGATCAGGCGCGCACCTGGGAGCTGTTCTCCATGATCAACCCGGTCAATCACGGGAGCTCTTCGGGGCAGATCGCGACCTACAAGGTCGAGCCCTATGTGGTGGCGGCCGATGTCTATGCGGTGGCGCCGCATCGCGGGCGTGGCGGCTGGACCTGGTACACCGGTTCGGCGGGCTGGATGTATCGGCTGATATTGGAGTCTATCCTGGGGCTGCGCCTGGATGGCGATACCTTGCGGTTCGTGCCTTGCCTGCCCGCACACTGGGAGGGATTCACGGTTCACTACCGCTATCGCGAGACCACTTATCACATTGCCGTGACCCACGGCGCCGATGGGGTGGGTAAGTCGCAGGTCACGGTAGACGGTGTTGCACGTGACGACGCCATGCTTCCACTGAGCGACGATCGCCGCGAACACATGGTCGAGGTGCGGGCGGCCGCTGGCCACGGCCAGGATGACGGGCGCGCGCCGACCGCGACGGCACCCGACATTGCCGACGACGGTCAGAACTGAGGTGACAGGAGAACCATGATGGGCAGCATAAGAGCTGACTGGATGACTAAGAAGGGATGTCTCTTATCGTATAGTCCACTGGCGGAAGCTGTGGAATTCCGGGTTAGGCAGGTGGGAGACTTGATCCGTGAGCGGCGAAAGGCTGCCTTTGGGTTCAAGCGGACCCCGGATGAAAGCCACCGACGGGAGCTCCAGGAATTGGATGACGAACTGGCCAAGTACCGGATCGATATCCCGGCGGTCCAGCGGCGCTCCGCCATGACGAAGGCCGGATTATGAGCCCGGCAATCAAGCAGACGGTGATCGTAGCGGTCATTGTCGTGGCCATCGCGGTGGGCGCGGTTCTGGCCTGGAAGGCACTGAAACCGTCCGGTCCGGGGGTGGGTTTTGTCAGCGGTAACGGTCGGATCGAGGCCACCGAGATCGATGTCGCCACCAAGCTAGCCGGGCGGGTGCAGGACATCATGGTCAACGAGGGCGACTTCGTCAGCATCGGCCAGCCACTGGCACAGATGCAGGTCGAGGTGCTCGATGCGCAGCGCGACGAGGCCCTGGCCCAGTCGCGGCAGGCCGTCACCGCGGTCGCCAGCGCTCAGGCCCAGGTAGGCGTGCGCAAGAGCGATCAGGCCGCGGCCGTGGCCCTGGTCGGGCAGCGCGAGAGCGAATTGGATGCGGCGCAGCGGCGGCTGGCGCGCTCCGAGACGTTGGCCAAGAAGGGCGTGACGACGCTTCAGGTCTTGGACGACGACCGCGCCCGCGTGCGCGGCGCGCAAGCCACGTTGACCGGCGCGCAGGCCCAGGTGGAGGCCGCCAGTGCGGCGATTACGGCCGCGCAGGCGCAAGTCGTGGGCGCGGACTCCGGGGTGGCCGCCGCCGAGGCGACCGTGGCCCGCGTCGAGGCGGACATCGAGGACAGCGAGCTCAAGTCGCCGCGCGACGGTCGGGTGCAATACCGCATCGCACAACCCGGCGAAGTTCTGGCCGCGGGTGGCCGGGTCCTCAACCTGGTCGACCTGGGCGATGTCTATATGACCTTTTTCCTGCCCGAGACGGTGGTTGGCAAGGTGGCGCTGGGCGCGGAAGTCCACATCGTGCTCGACGCGGCCCCACAGTACGTGATCCCGGCGCGGGTGTCCTATGTGGCCAGTACCGCCCAGTTCACGCCCAAGACCGTGGAGACGGCGAGCGAGCGGCAGAAGTTGATGTTCCGGGTCAAGGCGCAGATCGATCGCGACTTGCTCCAGCAGCACCTTAAACTGGTCAAGACTGGCCTTCCCGGGGTGGCCTGGCTCAAGCTGGATGGGGCGCTGCCATGGCCAGCGAAGCTCGCGATCAAGTTGGCACAGTGAGCCCGTCCGACGCCGAGCGGGGAGGGGACCTGTCGCGTCAGCGCATCGACACACCGGGGCGCGATGCCGCGGCTCCAGTTGCCACGCTCGCTGGCGTCGGCCTGCGGTATGGCAAGGTCGTGGCCCTGGCCGAGGTAACGTTGGAGCTGCCGCCCGCGCGCATGGTGGGACTGCTCGGCCCGGACGGTGTCGGCAAATCCAGCCTGCTGGCGCTGCTCGCCGGGGCGCGCGCCGCGCAGCTGGGCCGGGTGCAGGTCTTGGGGGGCGACATGGGTCGTAGTCGCCATCGTGCGCGCGTCTGCCCCCGCATTGCCTACATGCCACAGTGCCTGGGAAAGAACCTCTATCCAACCCTGTCGGTGGAGGAGAACCTTCAATTCTTCGCGCGCTTGTTCGGTCACCGGGCCTTGGAGCGGCGCCGCCGCATCGACGAACTGACCGGCGCCACCGGGCTTGCCCCGTTCCTGTCGCGTACCGCCGGTGCGCTCTCCGGCGGGATGAAACAGAAGCTGGCCCTGTGTTGTGCCCTGATCCACGACCCCGACCTGCTGATCCTGGATGAGCCAACCACCGGTGTCGATCCGCTGGCCCGCGCCCAGTTCTGGGACCTGATTGCACATATTCGTACCGAGCGCCCGGGGATGAGCGTGATCGTGGCCACGGCCTACATGGACGAGGCGCAGCGTTTCGACTGGCTGGTGACCATGGATGCCGGCCGCGTCCTGGCTACCGGGACGCCGGCCGAACTGCTCGCGCGTACCGGAGCCGAGACGCTGGACGCGGCCTTCATCAGGCTCCTGCCGGAGATCAGGCGGCGTGACTACCGGGCCGTGACGATCCCGCCGCTGGTCGTCGTCGAGGGCGCTGCGCTGGCCATCGAGGCGCAGGACCTGACCATGCGCTTCGGTGACTTTGTCGCCGTCGATCACGTCAACATTTCCATCCGCCGCGGCGAGATCTTTGGCTTCATCGGTTCCAACGGCTGCGGTAAGTCGACCACCATGAAGATGTTGACGGGCCTGCTGCCGGCCAGCGAGGGACAGGCACGGCTCCTCGGGCATGCGGTCGATGCGCAGGATTTGGACGGGCGTCGCCGCCTGGGCTATATGTCGCAGTCGTTCTCGCTGTATTCGGAGTTGTCGGTGCAGCAGAATCTGGTGCTGCACGCGCGGCTCTTTCAGGTGCCGGAGGCGGCGATCCCGGAACGCGTGGGTGAGATGCTGGAGCGCTTTGGCCTGACTGAGGCGGTGGACGCGCTACCCGACCAGCTGCCGCTGGGAATTCGTCAGCGCCTGTCACTGGCCGTGGCGATGGTGCATCGACCGGAACTGTTGATCCTGGATGAGCCGACCTCGGGTGTGGACCCCATCGCCCGCGACCGCATCTGGCAATTGATGATCGACCTGGCACGCCAGGATCATGTCACGATCTTCATCTCCACCCATTTTATGAACGAGGCCGGCCGGTGTGACCGCATTGCGCTGATGCATGCCGGGCGCGTGCTGGCCACGGATGTTCCGGCCGAATTGGTGCGAAAGCGCGGCGTGGCCACGTTGGAAGCGGCATTCATCGGCTATCTGGAGGAGGCCGGTGCGCGCGGCGAGCCCACCGTGGCCGCGGCATCACCGGTCCCAATCACCGCGCCGGCCGCTGAGCGCGTGCGTCAACTTCCCTTCAGCCCAAGCCGCGCCTGGAGCTACACCCTGCGCGAGACCCTGGAGCTGCAACGCGACCCGGTGCGTGCCACCATGGCGCTCTTGGGGACGGTGATCCTGATGTTCGTCTTCGGTTATGGCATCAGCCTCGACGTGGAGAACCTGAGCTATGCGGTGCTCGATCGCGACCAGACCATACTGAGTCAGAACTATGCCCTGAATCTGTCCGGTTCGCGCTATTTCATCGAGCGACCACCGATCGTCGACTACGCCGATCTGGACCGGCGCATGCGGGCCGGCGAGCTGGCCCTGGCCATTGAGATCGAGTCCGGCTTTGCGCGCGACCTGGCGCGTGGGCATGCGGTGCAGATCGGCGCCTGGGTCGACGGTGCCATGCCGGTCCGGGCCGAGACGGTGCGCGGTTATGTCCAGGGGATGCACCAGGGCTGGCTGCTGGGTCAGGCGGCCCGCCGACTCGGCCAGGACACCGCGCCCGGCCCAGCCACGATCGCCACGCGTTTTCGCTACAACCCAGACGTCCGCAGCCTACCGGCGATGGTGCCGGCCGTCATCCCGATATTGTTGCTGATGATCCCGGCGATGCTGGCGGCACTCTCGGTGGTGCGTGAGAAGGAGTTGGGCTCGATCGTCAATCTCTATGTCACCCCGGTCACCCGCAGCGAGTTCCTGCTCGGCAAGCAGTTGCCCTATGTGGTATTGGCGATGTTCAATTTTGCACTATTGACCCTGTTCGCCGTCACGGTCTTCGGTGTGCCGGTGAAGGGCAGCCTACTGACGCTCACTGCAGGGGCCTTGCTCTTCGTGCTGTTCTCCACCGGCTTCGGACTCTTTGCCTCGACCTTTACCCGCAGCCAGATCGCGGCGTTGTTCGTCACGATGATCGGAACCATGATCCCGGCCATCCAGTTCGCCGGTATGCTCAATCCGGTCTCCTCGCTCGAGGGGTTTGGTTATGTCATCGCCCGAATCTATCCCGCCTCGTACTTTCTGACCATCAGTCGGGGCGTATTCAACAAGGCATTGGACTTCGGCAGCCTTGCCGGCTCATTCTGGCCGCTGGCATTGGCCGTGCCGGTCATTCTCGGGCTGTCGATCGTGTTGCTGAAGAAACAGGAGGGCTAGCCCATGCCGCGCGCCGCCAGCATCTATCGCCTGGGCATCAAGGAACTTTGGAGTCTGGCACGCGACCCGATGATGTTGGTGCTGATCGCCTACACCTTCACGGTCTCGATCTATGTTGCCGCCACGGCGATGCCGGAGACGCTGCACAAGGCGCCGATCGCTATCGTCGATGAGGATGGTTCGCCGCTCTCGCTGCGCATCGCCACCGCGTTCTATCCGCCACGCTTCAACCCTCCCGCGATGATTTCACTCGCTGGCATCGATGCCGGGATGGATGCCGGCGACTACACCTTCGTGTTGGATATCCCGCCGGCCTTTCAGAGCGACGTGCTCGCCGGGCGCTCGCCGGTCATCCAGCTCAACGTCGATGCCACGCGGATGAGTCAGGCCTTTACCGGCAGCGCCTATGTCCAGCAGATGGTGTTGGGAGAGGTCACCGAGTTTGTCCAGCGCTATCGCGGCACTGCCCCTTTGGCGGTGGAATTGGCCCTGCGTGCGCGCTTTAATCCCAATCTGGAACAGTCCTGGTTCGGTGCAGTGATGGAGATCATCAATAACGTCACCCTGCTGTCGATCATCCTGACCGGCGCGGCCCTGATCCGTGAACGCGAGCACGGTACCATCGAGCACCTGTTGGCGATGCCGGTCACTCCTGCCGAGATCATGCTGTCGAAGGTCTGGTCGATGGGGCTGGTGGTCCTGCTGGCCGCCGCCATGGCCTTGGCGTTGATCGTACAGGGCCTGCTGCGTATACCCGTCGAGGGTGCGGTTACCCTATTTCTGGCCGGTGCCGCGCTACACCTGTTTGCCACGACGTCGTTAGGTATCTTCATGGCCACGCTGGCGCGTTCGATGCCCCAGTTCGGAATGCTGGCGGTACTGATCCTGCTCCCGCTGCAACTGCTCTCCGGCAACTCTACTCCGCGCGAGAGTATGCCGGCGCTGGTGCAGACCCTGATGCTGGGTGCGCCTACGACCCACTTCGTCGTGCTCAGCCAGGCGATACTCTACCGCGGTGCGGGAATCATGGTGGTATGGCCTGCATTTCTTGCCTTAGCCGGGATCGGCGCGGTGTTCTTTGGTATCGCGCTCAACCGCTTCCGGCGGACCATCAGCCAGATGGCCTAGGCTTTAGGGTTAAGAGGATCGATCGGTGTGCGATGGCCAGCGGCGACTCAGCGCTTGGAGTCTCGTTGTAAGCGGGGGGCTGGGGCGCGTTCGCTGCCACGCGCTTCTTCATCTAGGGGGTGGCCTCGTGCTGGTTTCTCGGATATGTGTGCCAACGTACCGACGATTCGGCCCTGCTTAGGTAAGCTGCCGATCAAGCTGGCGAGACGGTGCAATGATTCTGATTCGTCTTAGGCTGGCTTATCGTCGCGACGCGGCTGGGGCGTTTCACCTCGTGACGGCATTGGGCGCCCCATCACCTCCTCAAGCGTCATTTCCCGGAACAACACTGGATAATAACCCATGAATCATTCCATTCTGATTACCGCGCTGATCCTCGGCTTTGGTCTGGTCGCGTGTGATAAGCCACCCACGGTGGTGGCTGTTCCCACGGCGGTGCCTGGACCCGCGGGTCCGCAGGGTGCCACCGGCGATCAAGGCGCCAAGGGCACGACCGGGGCACCGGGCCGCAAGGGCGAGACCGGCAAGCCCGGTGATACCATCCTGCTGGAGCCTGCGACGCCACCCAAGTAAGGTTCCTCGCCGGGGCCTTGATGGCCGTAGCAGCGGCTTCCAGCCGCTTCGAAACGCATGGAAGTCCAACCCGGGTAATCGGCCCGGGTGGGCACCGACGGTCCCCGCCGACGACTCGGCTTGCTGGACGGCCCCGCAGCCAACCTCGTGCCGCTCCCGGCACTGCCCGTGCGAGCCGTTCAACGCAGGCGGCACGCTTATCACTCCACTGTGCGTATGTTGGCCAGCGAACGGACCGCGCGTTCCGTTCGGTGTACAAAGAAGATCAGTGATGCCGATTAAATGACCTGCAAGGATCCTGCGTGAGTGAACTCACGGATACCGTGCCGGACGCATCATGATCGAGTCTGGCGTCAGACTGAGAGTCTTGTCTCTTGTCGGCGCCCAGTCATACTATCCGGTGCCTATGGCACGATGATTGGAGAAGAACATGTCGACCAGTACATTTGAAGCAAGAAAGTCCGCGGAAATTGCGGAAAATCAGGCTCGTGAAGCGGAAGCTCACGCACGTGAAGCCGAGGCCAACGCCCTTGAAGCCGAAGCTAACGCAGTTGAGGCGGAGGCTCGCGCAAGAGAGGACGTGGCCAACCGTGGTGGTCCGATCGATGGAGTGGTAGTCGTGGTGGCCGAGGCTTGACAGGTGCTGAGGAAGGCAACCGGTCGGATACGTTCGTGATCGCCGCTCGGCCTGTTAAACCCAAGTCCGACAATTGCTCACGCCAAGGCGCCAAGGCGCCAGGCTCGCCAAGAAATACCGGAAAACAGGCTAGGCATACACGCCCCCGTCGGTGAATCGCTCCGCGCCGATAACACACTGAAATACCTTGACGAGCTTGGAGCCTTAGCGTGACAACAGCCCTTTCTAGGGTCAAGTTGCGAACGGCGGCGCTGGGTCCGCTTGGCTGGTGTCTGGGATCACTTGAAGGCCTTCAGTAAGGTCCGGAAGCGCGTCGTTAGCGATGTCGCATGTGGCGTGACCGGCGGCACTTCACGATCAATGCCAAGCAGCTCATAGACGGCCATCTGGGCGGCACGCACGGAATACTCGACGGTAAATACGCAGTCGTCTGGAATTTCCACGAATTGACTGATGAACGCGAGGTTTTTCGATCCCTGAGGTACCGGTAAGGGCCGATCCCCGCTGTGGCGGGGCATGAACATGCTAGTGAGGTAGGGCATTCGGCACGGAATGCAGTTGGCCGTTGCCAGGATGTCCGAGTCGAATCGCAGGTGACCGCAGAGTTCCTGCAGAATTTCCGCCCCATTGCACTCGGCCATGGCTTTCGGAACGAAATTTCCCACCCGATCCGGAAACAGCGAATACCCCCAGAACACTTGGACGTCGGCCGGCTGATTCAGGAAGTGTGGTTGGTAGGCCAACACAATGGACATCAGCCAATTCGAGTCCTTGAACGTCACCAGCCCGCCGGTGCCTGGCTCGTTGCCGCTGAAGTCGAGCATCTTGTCGAAGAACGCCGGGTCCTTCAAGGTGACGGTGAATGATTCCCACCAAGACTGGGCGATGCAACTGTTGAAGGCCGCGGGGTTGCCAAAGTGCGGCCGGCCCTCGGCCAGCGCTTCCCACAGGGTCCAACCATTGCTCTGCGCCTTGGTCAGCTTGGCGGGGGCGCTCGTCATGGAGCCCAGGCTGGAGGCGTCCGTCATGGAGGCGTTCTGGATGAAGACGAGGTCGCCGTGCTTGACGCAAATCGATTCCCGCGCGCCGTGGCGCAGGCAATCCATGCCGGTCACGATGAGCTGACCGTCTTCGGTCCGGTGGTCGAGGCCGGTCACTGTGCAGTCCGGGATCAGGTGGACGCCTTGGGCGTCGAGCCAGGTCTGGAGGGGCAGCACGAGCGAGTCATGCTGGTTGTAGATGGTGCGCTTGACGCCTGCCAGGGTCTCGATGCGTGAGAACTCGAGGATAAAGCGCAGCAGGTAGCGCTTGAACTCGACGGCGCTATGCCACGGCTGGAAGGCGAAGGTGGTGGACCAAAGGTACCAGAATGTGGTTTCAAAAAACGCGGGTGAGAGCCAGTCGGTAATGCAGCTGGCGGCCAGTGTCGCCTCGTCGGTGCGGCTGAGCTTCAGTAATTCAAGGCGGTCCTGCATGGAGAACCCCATGGACTTCACCGGGACCTTGGCGCGGCGGCGGTCGATGAGTCGAGCCAGCGCGTTGGAGCGGTGTTTCTCGTTGAATGCCATGGTCTCGTCAAAGACCGATTGGCCATCCTCTTGCAGCGAGGGGATCGACTTGTAGAGGTCCCAGGTACATTCGTAATTTTCGGTGGTGACCATGCGTCCGCCGCGCATCGAATACCCCGTCTGCGGGTCTCCCGCGCCGTCCAGGCTACCGCCCAGGACCGGCGCTGCTTCCAGGATCGAAATGTTGGCGCCTGGCAGATGGCCGTCGCGGATCATGAAGGCGGCGGCGGCCAGTGAGCCGATACCACCACCGACGAGATAGACTCTTGGTGCTGTACTCATGTTATGCGGACCTCGCCGCCGATGAGAGGGGATGCGCGCTGCTCCCGCATGGATGCGCCAGTCACAAACCAACGACCGGGCCGATGGCCCGATCGCTGGACGGTCCTGCGTCCTACTTGAGGTCTGGTGCCGTGTCCTTGTTGGTGCTGAAATCCGTGGCCGCGTAGGCCGGGCAGAAGCGGAAGTACGCAGTGGCGAGCAGGACCGCGCCGATCACTCCAGCGACCCAGCTGCCGCCGCGTATGGCTCCGAGGATCAGTAGGACCGCAACACCGGCGCGGATTATGCGATCGGTATTGCCGATGTTGGGCTTCTTGATGTCGAAGTTCATGTTAGCGGTCCTTTTCAATATCTGCCTTGAGGTCGCCCAGACCAGCCTGGACCTTGCCCACGTTCTTTTGGATATTGCCTTCCAATTCAAGGTGTTTGTTGCCGACGACGTTACCGGCAACTTCCTTGACTTTGCCCTTGGCTTCTTCGACGCGGCCTTTGACCTGTTCTTTGTTCATGGTGGTATCCTGATGTGACGTTGAATAATGACCAGGTTGGTCATGATCCGAGCGGGGACTGGGTTCCCATCGCTATCTGTGAAGAATATCCCGCAGGGAGGGGGGCATTCGGTGCGGCACCGCACTCAGCTGGCGATTCTTCTGCGCGAAAACGACCTGGTTGTGCCCGGTTCAGAGGCGTCGTTGCACATTCCTTGGGGTGTTGGCGAGGCACAAAAAAGTCCGGTCTCCGGCGAAACCCGGGGACCGGTCGTCCTTTAGGCCGCCGTGGGGGAAGGGGCCTAATGGATGAGTGCCATCCCTTGCGTGCGGTTGCACTGGTCCGTGCTGAAACGAAACGGAGCCAAGGGCGCGCCGGAGCGACGCGTGACTATTGGTTGCACTGCCTTAGCTGATCCGGCCCGAGTTCCGTCACGACCACGCGGCGACGCAGTGGATTGTTCTCCAATGGACCCATGTCGATGGCCGCACCGTTGGCGGCGACATCGTTGCCGCCTTCCCGGGCCATGCCCTTCACCTCGCGGATATCGGCGGCGGGGTAACCATGGTCGATCATGTAGTTTTTGATGGTATCGGCGCGGTTTTCGCTTAACACCTGGTTGAGTTGCAGGCTGCCCGGTTTGTCGGTGTGGCCGACGATGCTGACCACCCCGTCACGCGGGGTGCCTTGAATTCCGCTATCAGGGCATCGAGTTTGGTCAGCTCTTCGGGGTTGCGGATGTCCTGGAGCTCTTACCTGTTGATTTCAAACAGCAGGCGCATGCCCAGTGGGGCATGGGGAACAAAGCCCTAAGCACGGGGGCCAGTGCCCTACCCGGTTCAGCGCCGCAACTGGTCGGTCTTATCCTTTGACTGTTGCGCCTCGAATGCCGCCGAGGCCTCGTTCTCGGCCTTGGTGCGGGCCTGCAGGTTCGCTTCACTCGGATTGGCGTGTTGCCTGGCCTCGGCGGCGGTGGCCGCGTCGACCTTCTGGTGCATGTACTGTTCGCTGGCGGTGGGCGCCGGTGCTCCCGTCTCACCCGTGGCCTTGGCCTCACGCGCTTCAATGGTGGCCTGGTCAATCACGGCCTGTGCGCAGAGTGCACCGGACAGGGCGATGGTCATGGCCGCGGCGGACGTAACGAGCAGATGCTTCGTGGACATTGCGATTTCTCCAGGATGTGGTTTTACGAACGATAGGCCTTAAGCCCTGGTCAGTCGGTGCGCCGGCCAACATAGCGCCTGGCCTTTTCCTCGCTCAGGGTGTGTGGGTCTGATGGCAGGTCGCGCTCGGTTCGATGCCGCACAGACCGCCACTGCTGCGCTACGCTAATCTTTAGGGGAGCTCCGGGGCGTCCGGTGAGCCTAAAGGCAGAGCGACGCAGAACCAGGGTTGTCAGGCTAATGAAGGCCGGCACACCGACCATGAATAGGCGCGGTATGAAATCACTATTCGCGCAATCCCCGGGACTTACCCAGCTCCATTCCGAGGCTTGGGAAGCGTCAGGGAGCCGACCCCCGCGAGGACTGAATGCATCAAATGATCCACCGCAGCGGTGCGGCCGTCCTGCTGCTGGCCTTGGGCGGTTGCGCCGCGATCGGGCGGCCGCCGAGCGCCACGGTGGATGTCCCGGTCGGCTGGTCGGGTGTAGTGGCCTCTGCGACGCTCGGCGGCGCCTCGCTGGTGCACTGGTGGTCGCGGTTCGGCGACCCGGTACTCAGCCAATTGGTGGCCCAGGCACTGCGGGCGAACACCGACGTCCAGGGTGCTGAGGCGGCCCTGCGGCAGGCCCGGGCACTGCGCGATGTGGCGGCGGGGGCGCTGTGGCCGACGCTCGACGCTTCGGCTTCCGCCCAGCACAGCAGCGCGGGCGGCAAGAGTACCGGGGAGCGCATCCAGGTCGGCCTGGATGCGAGTTGGGAGCTGGATATCTTCGGTGTCAACCGCAGTGCGCTCGCCGCCACGGATGCCACCGCGCGGGCCAGTGCCGCGAGTCTGGGTGAGGTGCAGGTGTCGATCGCCGCGGAGGTGGCGTTGGCCTATATCACACTGCGCAGCGCTGAGGCACTGTCGGGGATTGCGGATGACAACCTGTCGAGCCAGCTTGAGACCTTGCAGATCACTCAGTGGCGCCTGCAGGCGGGGCTCACCACCTCGCTCGAGGCAGAGCAGGCGATGACCCAGGCCGAGCAGACGCGCGCCCTGTTGCCGGTGATTCAGACCAGCATCGCGCAGTCAAGGTACGCGCTGGCGGTGTTGACCGGACAGCCGCCCGCGGCCCTGGCGACGGCGTTGGCGTCCGCCGGTCCGGTGCCGCAGGTGGCCGGTGACCTGGCCTTGAGCTTCCCCGCCGACACCCTGCGCCAGCGTCCCGATGTCCGTGCCGCCGAGTACACGATGCTGGCGGCCATGGCCCGCGTGGCCGAGGCCCAGGCGGCGCGTGCGCCCAATTTCACGATCGGCGGTTCGCTGGGTCTCGACGCGCTGACCCTGGCCGCGCTGACCCAGGGCGCCTCGGTGGTCAGCGTGCTGCTGGCGAGCGTGACCATGCCGCTGTTCGATGGCGGTTCCTTGCGCGCCCAGGTGCGCGCCCAGCAGGCGGCGCTGGATCAGGCGGGCTCGACCTACAAGGCCGCGGTGCTGACGGCGCTCAAAGATGTGGAAGACGCGCTGGTGGCCTTGCGCGGTGATCGCGAACGCTTCGTGCACCTGCAACTCGCCGCGGCGGCGGCCGCCAACGCCGCGCTGCTGGCGCGCCAGCGCTATCGCGGTGGGGTGGTCGACTTCCAGACCGTGCTCGATACCCAGCGCACCCAACTCACCACCCAGGAAGCCCTGGCCACGGTCCGCGCCGCGGTCAGCTCCGACCATGTGCGTCTTTACAAGGCGCTCGGCGGCGGGTGGCAACCCGACGGCGGCGACGCGATGGCTCAGTCCAGCCAGGCTGTCAGGCGTCATAACCCACCATCGCGCGGGCAGGATTAACCAGATGAACACTCCCACCCCACCGGTTGCAGTCGCGCCGCCGACTGAGCCGGGCCGTGACACCGAAACCGATACCGATCTCAGCACACTGCTCGACGAGCCCGTGCCGCCCGCCTGGTACCGCCGCCGCGCACTGTGGGCGGCCGTGTTGCTGCTCGCGCTGACGGCCACTGGCCTGTGGTTTTGGCAGGCGCGCAAGAGCGCAAGCGCGGCGCCTGCTTATGTCACCGAGGTGGTCGCGCGCGGGAACCTGACGCTGACCGTCACCGCCAACGGGACCCTGCAACCGACGCGCTCGATCAACATCGGCAGCGAAACCTCGGGGACGGTCCTGAAGGTCAACGTCGACGTCAATGACCAGGTCAAGAAGGGCCAGGTGCTGGTCGAGTTGGACACGGCCAAGCTCCGCGACCAGATCCTGCTCTCGCGTGCGGCCTTGGCCGTGACCAATGCCAAGGTCGCGCAGACCGTCGCGACGGTGAAGGAGGCCACGGCCAGCATGACGCGACTCGACGAGGTGGCGCGGCTCTCGGGCGGCAAGGTGCCGTCCAAGACCGAGCTCGACATCGCCCACGCCACGCTGGAGCGGGCGATCGCCGACGCGGCCAGCGCCCGCGCCAGCGTCGATGAAGCCAAGGCGACCCTGTCCACCAATGGGATCAACCTGTCGAAGGCATCGATCACTGCCCCATCGGACGGCGTGATACTGACGCGCAATGTCGACCCCGGCAACGCGGTGGCCGCCTCATTACAGGCGGTGACCCTGTTCACTCTGGCCGAGGACCTGGCGCAGTTGCGCCTCCAGGTCTATGTCGATGAGGCCGACGTCGGTTCGGTCAAGGTCGATCAGGAGGCCACCTTCACTGTCAGCGCCTACCCGAGCCGCAAGTACCCGGCGCGGATCACCCGGGTGGCCTTCGGTTCCACCATCACTGACAACGTCGTCACCTACCTGACCCTGTTGGCCGTAGAAAACACCGATCTGACCCTGCGTCCCGGCATGACGGCCACCGCCACCATCACCGCGACCCAGCGCAAGGACGTGTTGCTGGTCCCAAACACGGCGCTGCGTTTCACGCCGAGGGCGGCGGCTGGCACGGCGGCGGCCGGCACCAGCATCGTCTCCAGCCTGATTCCGCGCGGACCCGCCCGGACCGCGCGCAAGTCCGCCGCGCTGGGCGCCAGCACCGCCGGGGCGCGCCAGGTGTGGGTGTTGCCCGACGCCGATCACAGCACCGCGGTCGCGGTGGCGGTCACGGCCGGCATCAGCGATGGCCATCTGACCGAGATCACCGGCGGCGACCTGAAGGCAGGTATGCAGGTGATCACCGACCAGAAGACGGCGGCGCCATGAGTGACGCCCCTGCACTGACGCGTGCCGCCCCCCCGGTGGCGGTCGGCCAACCGCTGATCCGGCTGCGCGGTGTCACCAAGGTGTATGGCACCGGTGAGGTCGCGCTGCTGGCGCTCAAAGGCATCGATCTTACGATTGCGGCCGGCGAGTTCGTGGCGATCATGGGCCCCAGCGGTTCGGGCAAGTCGACCGCGATGAACATCCTGGGCTGTCTGGATACCCCGACCGCCGGGCAATACCTGTTCCTCGGCGCCCACGTCGAGTCGCTGTCGCGTGACCGACTGGCCCGGCTGCGCCGCCGCTATCTGGGCTTCGTGTTCCAGGGCTTCAATCTGTTGGCGCGCACCTCGGCGCAGGAGAATGTCGAGCTGCCGCTGGTCTATCGCGGCGAGGGGGCCGCCGCGCGCCACGCCGCCGCGGCCAAGGCGCTGCGTTCGGTGGGCCTGGGCGGCTGGGAACACCACACGCCGGCGGAGCTCTCCGGCGGGCAGCAGCAGCGGGTGGCCATCGCCCGGGCCATCGTCACCGAACCCGCCGTCCTGCTGGCCGACGAGCCCACCGGCAACCTCGACACCCGGCGCAGCCAGGAGATCATGGATCTGCTGCGCGGCCTGAACACGGACCACGGCATCACCGTGCTGATGGTCACGCACGAGCCCGATATGGCCGCCTATGCGCGGCGCCTGGTGCACTTCATCGATGGGCGTATCGACAGCGATGTGCTGAACCCGCACCCCGTTGAACCGGGGCTGCCGGCGGGGCAGGCGCGCTGATGCTGCTCAATTCACTCTGGCTCGCGCTGCGCTCCATCCGCCGCAATCTGCTGCGCTCTTTCCTGACCATCCTCGGCATCGTGATCGGGGTGAGCGCGGTGATTACCATGGTTACGCTCGGCAAGGGTGCGACCCAGGCGGTGCAGACGCAGATTGCGGGGCTCGGCAGCAACCTGCTGATGGTCCGCACCGGCCAGCGCCAGGGGCACGGTGGCGGGGCGGGCGCACCCGCGTTCAAGGAGGCCGATGCCGCGGCTATCCTGGCGGAACTCGGCGGCGTGGCGGCGGCGGCACCGGAAGGTCGCACCAACGTCACCGTGGTCGGCAACGGCCGCAACTGGGCGACCAACGTCACCGGCAGCACCAACGCCTGGTTTACCACCGGCAACTGGAAGCTTGCCTCCGGTCGTACCTTCGAGGCGGAGGATCAGAGCGTCGGCGGCGCCGTCTGCATCGTCGGCGAGACGGTGCGGCGCGAGATCTTCGGTGGCGCGGTGGGTGCCGGGGGGCTGGGCGCGCAGCTGCGCATCAAGCAGTTCTCGTGCGAGGTCATCGGTGTGCTCGCCTCCAAGGGCCAGGCGGCGATGGGCAACGACCAGGACGACGTGGTGCTGGTCCCGCTGCACACCCTGCAACGCCGCGTTACCGGTACCCAGAGCGTCGCCACCCTGCTGGTGTCGATGCAGGAGGGCACCGATAGCACGCGGCTGAAGGCCAGTCTGACACAGCTGCTGCGCGAGCGCCGCAAGCTCACCGCGGGCGATGATGACAATTTCAACGTGCTCGACACCCAGCAGCTGGCTGAGACGCTCTCCGGTACCACCCAGGTGATGACCACCCTGCTCGGCGCCGTGGCCGCAGTGAGTCTGCTGGTGGGCGGTATCGGCATCATGAACATCATGCTGGTCAGCGTGACCGAGCGCACCCGCGAGATCGGCCTGCGCCTGGCCATCGGCGCCCTGGAGCGCGAGGTGCTGCTGCAGTTCCTGATCGAGGCGGTGGTCCTGGCCGCGCTCGGCGGCATCGTCGGGATCGTCATCGCCACCGGCGCCTCCATCGCGCTGGCGAGCGTCATGGGTGTCCCCTATCTGTTCGACCCGACCATCAATCTGCTGTCGTTCCTGTTCTCGGCCGGCATTGGGGTGCTGTTCGGCTATTTCCCGGCCCGGCGGGCTGCGCGGATGGACCCGATCGAGGCGCTGCGGCATGAGTAGAGTTCTTCATTCCGGCAGGACAGCGCAATCCAGTGCCAAGAACGGAAACCCTCATGTTGCAACAAGAAGATCATCAAAGCCTTTCGTCGGAACGACTGAAGTATTCCGGAAAAATCAAGTTCTCTTGGGTGATCTTTCTTTGTTTTATGTCAGCCCTTCAAATGAGAAAGTGAAAGAACTGGTGAGTCAGTTCAAATCTGCAAGAAAAATGCGTCCTAGCTTTGATGCCTAAAGCAGAAAAAATATGGCGGTACTGGCATTAGGTCAATCCGGCAAAAACTCGCGATCGAATATCTGTCTATCGGTATAGGGGCAGGCGTCAGGAAAACGATCCTCATCTAGCCCAGTCTCATTGGCCGCCGCGATCACCGCTGAGGGGTAGACATCGGCAATGGACTCTGCCAACAGCGATTTCAGGCTTGGATTTTCTTGCAGCAACCTGTCTAGGCGCCGCCGCTGATCTCTTATCGTTCGTTGCCAACTCTGGGAGCGTCGATCTTGCTGTACCTGCCATTTGAGCAGATGCATCAGCAAGACTTCCAGACGGCTTTCCATCGCCCTTTTCTCGCTCTTGCCCATGTCGTCTATCTCCTCCGCGACCTGTGCCCAGTCGATGTCGGTTAGCTTGCCGGCCCGTATCAAGGCGGCTTGCTCCTGTGCCCAGGCATAGAAATCCTGTCGGTAAGCAGTGGTCATGGATGCCGTCTCTTTGGGTATTGGTGCGAGGCGTCCGCCTAGCTGGTATGGGGTACACAGTAATAGAATCTAGTGTTCGTCCTGATGGGCCTGCACGGCGGCTGGTTGACCCTTGCCCGGTAGGATAGTCGCGTGGGCCAGCAACGGCAATCTCGGTCAAGCCGATGCTTTGCGAGGCAGGGTCCGCCGCGTCCCGTCGGCGGCTTTGATCATAACTCCGGCCACCCTGGGCGAGCTCAGGCTATGGAGATATAGAGAAAACAGTAAGTTACGGCGCCAACACCCTGCTTCGCAAGAGGCATTGGTCGGAATTACGATCAAGACCCCCGTCGGCCGAGCGTCGCGGTCGCTCGTTACACGTTCTGGCGGAACGACGATCCGTCGTCCTCCCCGTTGAGTCGCTCGGGTCGGCCGCACCAGGGTCGCTCCGGTTCGCGCACCCTCTTAATATGGGGAAGTCTTCCCGCGTGCGAGCCCCCCAGGTTGCCGGCGCCCGATGTGCAAGGGTTCGTTGCCTTAGGGTGCGCAGGACGGGCTCCACTTGTGCCCGCAAAGCAAGTGCCTCAGGGGCGGTTACTGCGGCGTCCCAGGGCGCTGTGGATCGCTTGACGGACGCCGCGTGGAAGCCCATGATCGTAACCCCCGATCACCGCTGCGTCGGGATCCTTCATCCTTAAGGGGTCCACGCTGCGGCGGCTTAAGGCGCGATGCGCGCCCGGGGCAGGCCGCAAGGTGCGTCCCTGACGCCGCCGACCGCGGTGCCGGCGGGTGCCCCGCGGTGTGGCGGGGCCGATCCGATCCGCTGATCGCTAAACCAGTCGAAATGCTGGTTGACACCCCCGTCGCGCATCCATACAATGCGCGGTCTTGGCTGGCCGGCTTACTAACGCCGGTTCGGTCATTTCACCTTCCGGTACCGATTCCGGAGCTTGGCCCGGACTCGTCCGGTCCCCGAAGCACTCGAATCCTCCCCGTGCGGGGCTGTCGTCTCCCGGCTTTTGTCTGGGCGGGCGTCAGCGTTTTTTTCGCATGCGATTTGCTGTGTTTGAGACAGGCGCGAGAACGCCGCTGGAGACCGATTGAATGGCAACGATCAACCAACTCGTGCGCAAGCCTCGCAAGCGCGACGTTGAAAAGAGTAACGTGCCGGCGCTGGAGTCGTGCCCGCAGCGCCGCGGTGTCTGTACCCGAGTGTACACCACCACGCCGAAGAAGCCGAACTCGGCCTTGCGTAAGGTCGCCCGTGTGCGCCTGACCAACGGCTTTGAGGTCGCTTCCTATATTGGTGGCGAGGGTCATAACCTCCAAGAGCACTCGGTGGTGCTCATCCGTGGGGGGCGCGTCAAGGACTTGCCTGGTGTGCGTTATCACACCATCCGCGGCACCCTGGACACCTCCGGTGTCGAGAAGCGCCGCCAGGGTCGTTCCAAGTACGGCGCCAAGCGTCCGAAGAAATAACGTGCTCGTGTCAGTCCCTGCGGGGGCTGGCGCCGAACACCCAGTCAGAAGGTCGGAGCCTAGAAGATGCCCAGAAGACGCGTAGCCGCACGCCGTCAGATCCTGCCGGATCCCAAGCACGGAAGCGAATTGTTGACCAAGTTCATCAATATGCTGATGGAAGACGGCAAGAAGTCGGTCGCCGAGCGGATTATCTATACTGCACTGGATCAGGTGGCCACCAAAAAGGGTGGTCCGCCGATCGGTCTCTTGGAGACGGCGATGGATAACGTGCGGCCGGTCGTCGAGGTCAAGTCCCGGCGCGTCGGTGGTGCGACCTATCAGGTGCCCGTGGAGGTGCGTCCGACCCGGCGCAACTCGCTCGCCATGCGTTGGCTGATCGATGCGGCGCGTAAGCGCTCCGAGAAGTCGATGGCCTTGCGCTTGGCTGGTGAATTGATGGATGCCGCCGAATCCCGGGGCTCGGCCGTCAAGAAGAAGGAAGACACCCACCGGATGGCAGAGGCGAACAAGGCCTTCTCACATTACCGTTGGTAGTTGTCGGCTCGCAGTTCTTTTTTTACTTGCAGGACGGAAATAGTCGTGGCACGCAGCACCCCCATCGAGCGTTATCGCAACATTGGTATCATGGCGCATATTGACGCCGGCAAGACCACGACGACTGAACGCGTCCTGTATTACACCGGCGTGTCCCACAAGATCTGTGAGGTGCATGACGGTGCCGCCACCATGGACTGGATGGTGCAGGAGCAGGAGCGCGGCATCACGATTACGTCGGCCGCGACCACCTGTTTCTGGAAAGGCATGGATCTGGGGCGTCCGGAGCACCGGATCAATATCATCGATACCCCGGGACACGTGGACTTCACCATTGAGGTGGAGCGCTCGTTGCGCGTCCTGGACGGTGCCTGCGCCCTGTTCTGCGCGGTCGGCGGGGTCGAGCCCCAGTCCGAGACGGTCTGGCGTCAGGCCAACAAGTATGGTGTGCCGCGTCTGGGTTTCGTCAATAAGATGGACCGCATGGGAGCCAACTTCTTGCGGGTCGTCCAGCAGTTGAAGGACCGTCTGGGTGCGACCCCGGTGCCGCTCCAGTTGCCGATCGGCGCGGAAGAGCACTTCAAGGGCGTGGTCGATCTCGTGAAGATGAAGGCCATCCTCTGGGACGAAGAGTCCAAGGGAATGAAGTTCGAGTACGCTGAAGTCCCGGCGGACATGCTTGAGCAATGCCAGGAGTGGCGTGAAAAGATGATCGAGGCCGCTGCCGAGGGCAGCGAAGCCTTGATGGAGAAGTACCTCGAAGGCGAGGCGCTGACCGAGGAAGAGATCAAGTTCGGCATCCGGGCGCGTACGCTGAAAAGCGAGATCACCCCGATGATGTGTGGTTCCGCCTTCAAGAATAAAGGCGTGCAGGCGATGCTGGATGGCGTCATCGATTACATGCCGTCCCCCAAGGACGTGCCTGCGATCACCGGCATCCTGGACGATAAGGACGAGAGTCAGGGCGAGCGGCCGGCCTCAGACGACGCCCCCTTTGCGGCCTTGGCGTTCAAGATCGCGACCGATCCCTTTGTCGGTACCCTGACCTTTTTCCGTGTCTATTCCGGCGTTCTGAGTTCCGGCGACAGTGTCTACAACCCGGTACGTGGCCGCAAGGAGCGACTGGGGCGCATGCTGCAGATGCATGCCAATGATCGTCATGAAATCCGTGAGGTCCATGCCGGCGATATCGCCGCGGCAGTGGGGCTGAAGGACGTCACGACTGGTGATACCCTGTGTGACCTGAATCAGATCATCACCTTGGAGCGCATGGAGTTTCCGGAGCCGGTCATCTCGGTGGCCGTGGAGCCGAAGACCAAGAGCGACCAAGAGAAGATGGGTATGGCGCTGCAGAAGCTGGCCCAAGAAGACCCGTCGTTCCGGGTGCGCACCGACGAGGAGTCAAGCCAGACCATCATCTCCGGTATGGGTGAATTGCACCTGGAGATCATCGTCGACCGCATGCGCCGCGAATTCAACGTTGAGGCCAATGTCGGGGCACCCCAGGTCAGTTACCGGGAGACCATCCGCAACGCGGTGCAGCAAGAGACTAAATTTGCACGTCAGACCGGCGGTCGCGGCCAGTATGGACACGTCTATATCAAGCTGGAGCCGCAGGAAGCGGGCAAGGGTTACGAGTTCGTCAACGGCATTGTCGGCGGTGTCATCCCCAAGGAGTACATCCCGGCGGTCGATAAAGGTATACAGGAGGCGATGCGCACCGGTATCCTGGCGGGCTTCCCGGTGGTGGACATTAAGGTCACCCTCTATGACGGTTCCTACCACGAGGTAGACTCCAGCGAAATGGCGTTTAAGATCGCCGGCTCGATGGCGTTCAAGGAGGGTTGTGCCAAGGCCAAGCCCCGGTTGCTGGAGCCGATCATGAAGGTCGAGGTGGTCACACCCGAAGAGAACATGGGTGATGTGATGGGCGACCTGAACAGTCGCCGCGGCATGATCCAGGGGATGGAGGATACGCCCTCCGGTAAGACCATCCGCGCCGAGGTGCCCTTGGCCCAGATGTTTGGCTATGCCACGGATCTGCGCTCCGCCACCCAGGGCCGGGCGACCTATAGCATGGAGTTTGCCAAGTACAACGAGGTGCCCGCCAGCATTGCCGAAGCGGTCGCCAAGAAACAGTAACGAGTGACACGGGAAGATCGGGATGTCCAAAGAAAAATTTTCGCGCACCAAGCCGCACTTGAATGTGGGCACGATCGGGCACGTGGATCATGGCAAGACCACGCTCACGGCCGCGATCACCATGCACCAGGCCAAGAAGTTTGGCGGCGTGGCGCGTGCCTATGACCAGATCGACAACGCCCCTGAGGAGCGCGAGCGCGGCATCACGATCGCCACGGCGCACGTCGAATACGAGACCAAGGCGCGCCACTATGCGCATGTGGACTGCCCGGGACACGCCGACTAT
>CAILVI010000239.1 GCA_903837595.1 uncultured Thiodictyon sp. | reverse complement strand
GCACCTATGTGCTGCTGGGCGCTGCGTTTGGCCTCACCCTGACGCGCGGGCGCCAGCCCCTGTGTACCCGTTGTGCGCAAGCCCTGCGCGGTCGCCTCTGCCCGGAGGTGGCCCGCTACACGCGCCAAGTTACGCTGGCTTGGACGCTGTTGTTTCTGGGTATCAGCCTGATTTCCACGCTGCTATTCTTATTCAGTAGCATTCATGCCTGGTCGGTTTTCGCCAATTTTCTGTCGCTGCCCCTCATCGCACTCATGTTCTTCATTGAGCATCTAGTGCGCCAGCGCAAGCTGCCGCAGCTAGAGCAACACAGCATCATGGACAGCATCCTCGCCTTCCGCAACACCCCTAAGGCAGGCTCCGGCGCGTCCCTTGATACCCGTTAAGAGACCATTGCGCCCGATCATGTCGACCCTGCCACTCATTGCCCATCACAGCCCTGCTGCCGTAGTGGCCTGGCGCGACCGTCTGCCGGTCAGTGCCCGGCAGTTTCTAAGCGACGTCGACCAGGTCGCTCAATTGCTGCCCGCAGGGCGCAACGTGCTTAACCTGTGCCGCGACCACTACCGTTTTGCCGTGTCCCTGGCGGCGTGCATCGTCAGCGCCCGCGTCAGCCTGTTGCCGTCCACGCACACGCCGGAAATGGTCCGGCAGATGCGACGCATCGCCCCCGATGTCTTTTGCATCGCCGACCAGGAGGTCGGCGGTGTCGACTTGCCCGTCTTCCACTATCCCGAGCGGACGCCGAGGGCCGGCGCTGACCGAGGTATCCCCGAGATTGCTTTCGAACAGGTCATCGCGCAGGTCTTTACGTCTGGCTCCACGGGCCTGCCGGAGCCCCATTTCAAACGCTGGGGCAGCCTGGTGCGCAACGTGCGTGCGGAGGCTCAACGCCTGGGTGTCCCCCAAGGCTACGCCATTGTCGCAACCGTGCCAGCCCAGCACATGTATGGCCTGGAATCCACCGTGCTGATGCCCTGGCAGAGCGGTGGCGCCCTGCATGCAACGCGCCCCTTTTATCCGGCCGATATCTGCGCGGCACTGGCGGCGCTGCCCCGGCCGCGGTTGCTGGTTACGACGCCCTACCACCTGCGCACTCTGCTGGCGGAGTCGGATGCCGTCCCGGCCGTAGACCTGTTGGTGTCCGCCACCGCGCCCCTGGCGCGCGACTTGGCGCTCGAGGCCGAGACCCGTTTCGCCGCCCCCTTGTTTGAGATTTACGGCTGTACCGAGAGCGGCCAGCTGGCCTCCCGACGCACTACCTGTGGCGCCGCCTGGCAGACCTTTGCCGATGTCCGCCTGCGTTGTGAGGGGGAGCAGGTCTGGGCCGAGGGCGGGCACGTCATGACGCCGACGCTGCTCAGTGACGTCATTGAACTGGTGGACGCCGACCCGACCCATTTTCTGCTCCATGGCCGCCATGCCGATCTCGTCAACATCGCCGGCAAGCGGACCTCGCTCGGTTATCTCAACTACCAGCTCAACGCCATCACCGGGGTTCTGGACGGCGTTTTTCTCGCGCCGCTGGACGGTGATGATCACGCCATGGGAGGCATCCGCCGCCTGATCGCCGTGGTGGTGGCGCCACAGCTGACACCAGCGGCCCTCATGCACGCGCTGCGCGAACGCATTGATGCGGTCTTTCTGCCGCGGCCGCTGCTGTTCGTGGATGCGCTGCCGCGCAATGCCGCCGGGAAACTACCCGCGCACGCGGCGCAGGCGTTTCTGGCCGGCTTGCGCTCGCCAATGACAACGGACCTAGGGCCATGATGGGTGAAAGGGGAATGATCACGCCAAGGCGCCAGGTTCGCCAAATTTATCAGAGTGTTATCGGTGTCTTGTCATTGGCTCGATGGCTGATCTGGATGCCTTTCTTGTTGTATTTCTTGGCGAACTTGGTGCCTTGGCGTGGGCAATTGTCGGATTTAGGATGATGGAGGTTAGCCTGCCGCTGTCGGTGGCTGCCGATCACCCGGCCTATGCCGGTCACTTTCCCGGTCAACCCATCCTGCCCGGGGTGGTGCTGCTGGACGAGGCCCTGCATGCACTGGCGGTACGGCAGGGATTGGAGGGCGCCGTCGGTCAGATCAAGTCGGCGAAGTTTCCGAGCCCGGTCACGCCGGGGGAGGCCCTACGCCTGCGCTATGTCGAGACCACAGCAGGCTTTTTCCGTTTCGAGGTCACGGCCGGTGAGCGGTTGGCGGCCAGCGGTGTCTTTGCCTTCGCGGCGACTGGTTCGGGCACCGCGGCCGAGTGAGCGCTCCCGATCCCGCCCGTCAGGCTGCCTGGGTGCGGCGCCCGGAACGCAGCAACATGGCCATGCTGCGCGTGATGACCTGGATTTCGCTACGTCTGGGGCGCCCCGTCGCGCGCGGGGTGCTGTTCGGCATTACTCTTTACTTCCTTTTTCTTGCCCCGGTCGCACGGCGCGCATCCCGCGCCTATCTTAGGCGTGCCCTGGGGCAGGTACCACGGCTGCGCGAACTGTTTTGGCACTTTCACACCTTCGCCACCTGCATCCACGACCGCGTTTACCTGCTCAACGATCGCTTGGCCCTCTTCGATATCCAGGTGCACGGCGCGGCGGCGCTCGAGGCGGTGCTGGCCGCCGGTCGGGGCGCCTTTCTGCTAGGCGCCCACATGGGGAGCTTCGAGGTGATACGCGCGGTGGGTCGGCAGCGGCTGGGTCTGCGGGTTGCCATGGTCATGTACGAGAATAATGCCATCAAGATCAATGCTGCCTTAGCCGCCATCAACCCTGCTTCGGTACAGGATATAATCCCCCTTGGCCAACTCGATTCTATGCTTCAGGTGCGGGCCCGGCTGGACGAGGGCATGGTGCTGGGTATGTTGGGTGATCGTACCTTGGACGACGACCCAACACTATCGGTGCAATTTCTTGGGTCGTCGGCCGCGTTTCCTGTCGGTCCCATGCGCCTGGCGGCCATCCTCGGGCGTCCGGTGTTCTTCATGACGGGTCTGCATCTGGGCGGCAACCGCTATGCCATCCATTTCGAGCCCCTGGCGGATTTCACCGGTATCGAGCGCACGGGGCGTGATGCGGCCATCCGTGAGGCGGTCGCCGCCTATGCCGCCAGTCTGGCGCGGCATTGTCGCGGCGCGCCATACAACTGGTTTAATTTCTTTGATTTCTGGCGCGCACCTGCGGGTGGCGGGCGCGCATGATCCGGGCGATGCAGCGATTGGGCGGGAGGGTGACCCTCATCACCGTTTTGCTCGGGTTGAGTCTGTCGGCGCAGGCCGCCGCGTTCACCCTCAGCGAACTCATGGGCGCACTGGCGAACCACGCCTATGGGACGGCCGCCTTCACCGAGACGAAGTACATCTCCATCCTGGACCTGCCGGTCGAGTCGTCCGGCGAGTTGCTGTTCATTCCCCCCTCCCACCTGGAGAAACGCACGCTCAAGCCGAAGGTCGAAACCCTGGTGCTGGATGGCGAGGTACTCACCGTCGCGAGCCAGACCCAGAAGCATGTCCTGCAAATCAAGGATTATCCCGAAGTGGCAGGTATGATCGAGAGCATACGCGCCACTCTGGCGGGCGACCGTCAGGCATTGGAACGCCTCTATCACCTCAACCTCGAAGGCAGCCCGGAGGGTTGGGCACTGGTGCTGCGGCCGCTGGACGCCGCAATGGGTTGGATGATCACCCGCATCCGCGTTGAAGGGACGCGCGACGAGGTGCGGACGGTGGAGATCCAGCAGGCCGACGGCGATCGTTCGGTGATGCGCGTGCGCCAGAGCGCCTCGCCATGAGGCAACGTGGCAGCGTCGCGATAATCCTCTGGATGGTGTTGCTGTGCGCGTGTCTCTGGGTGGTGATGCGCACGCACTACACGGCGGACTTGTCTGCCTTTTTGCCGGCAACCCCGACGGCGGAACAGCAACTCCTCATCGACCAACTCAAGTCCGGCATCACCTCCCGCCTGATCCTGATTGGCATCGCGGGGGGCGATCAAGCGGCCCGGGTCCGCGTCTCACGCGCGCTGGCCGCTCGCCTGCGCGCCGATCGGCAGTTTCTGCACATTGCCAACGGCGAGACCCAGAGTCTGGAACGGGACCGCCAGGTCCTGCTGGAGAACCGCTATCTGTTGAGCCCGGCAATGACTGCCGATCGCTTCACGGTGGAGGGTCTGCATGGCGGTGTGGCCGACAGCATCGATCTGCTGGCCACCTCGGCGGGGCTCTTCAGCAAGGCCTTGCTGCCGCGCGACCCCACCGGCGAGTTCATGCAACTGCTCGCGGCCATGGGGAACGGGCAGCGGCCGCCAACGCTCGACGGCGTCTGGTCTTCCCGTGACGGTCAGCGCGTGCTGCTCCTGGCCCGCACCCGTGCCGAAGGGGCGGACACGAACGGACAGTCCACGGCGGTCGTGGCGATCCGGGCCGCCTTTGCGGCGGTGTCCGCGCCCGGCATGCGCCTCGCGCTGACCGGCCCCGGCCCCTTCTCCGTGGCGGCCCGCGCCACTATCAGACACGAGGTGCTCTCCCTCTCCGGGCTCGGTAGCCTGATCATCATCGCCCTGCTGCTGCTGGTCTACCGTTCGCCCATGGCCTTGCTGCTGGGCTTGTTGCCGGTCCTCTCCGGCGCCGTGGTCAGCATCGCGGTGGTCAATCTCGCCTTTGGCATGGTGCATGGCCTCACCCTTGGCTTTGGCATCGCGCTCATCGGCGAGGCGGTCGACTATTCCACCTACCTGCTCATGCAGTCCGAGCGCACGAACGGTGCAACCGGCGCAACCGGCACGACCCCCAGCGCGTCCCAGGGCCACTGGAACACGGCCTTCTGGCCGACGATACGGATCGGTGTACTGACCTCCGTCATCGGCTTTGCCTCAATGCTCTTTTCCAGCTTCCCCGGTCTTTCCCAGCTGGGCCTGTTTGCGATCACCGGTCTCACCACTGCCGCCCTGGTGACCCGTTTCGTCCTGCCGCCCCTCTTGCCTTCCGGCCTGCGGGTGCGCGATGTCACTGCCTTCGGCCGCCGCCTGCAGACTGGGGTTGAGCGGGCAGGGCGGTTGCGCCTACCCGTACTGGTCCTGTTCGTGGCCGCCTGCAGCGTGCTGCTGGTGAAGCATGACGGTCTGTGGAACCGGGAACTCTCGGCTCTGAACCCGGTGTCGGGTGCCGAGCAGGCCCTCGACATGGCCATGCGCGCCGACCTGGGCGCCCCGGACGTGCGCTATCTGGTGGTCGTGACCGCCGCCGATCGCGAGGCGGCGCTGGCCGCGAGTGAAGGTGTCGCGGTCACGCTGGCACGGCTGCAAGCCGCCGGCATCATCCTGGGTTTCGAGAGCCCCGCTACCTACCTACCCAGCCAGGCGGTGCAGCGCCAGCGCCAGTGGAGCCTGCCGTCCGACGCCGAACTGCGCCGACGGTTCAATATGGCCATTGCCGGACTGCCCCTGCGGCCGGATCGCTTCGAGCCGTTTTTTGCGGATGTGGCGAAGGCCCGCAGCCAGGCGACCTTGACCCCGGAAGACCTCCAGGGCACGTCTCTGGCAGAGGGTGTGGATGCCATGCTGATGCCGTCGCGGGGGCGCTGGAGCGCCTTACTACCGCTGCGTGTCGCGGGCACCGCGCGCCTCGACGCGCAGGCAATGCGACTGGCGCTGGCGCAGACCGGTCTGGCAGATGTCTATTTCATTGATCTCAAAGGCGCGTCCGACCACCTTTACGAGGGCTATCTGCACGAGGCCATCGCGCTCTCACTGGCGGGCCTAGCCGCCATCTTGGGCCTGCTCTTCGTGACCACCCGCTCGCCGGGTCGGGTGTTGCGCATCGCCGCCCCGCTGGTGGTCGCCGTGGCAGTGACCGTCGCCGGCCTGGTCCTCGCCGGTCAGCAACTCACCATCTTGCACTTGGTGGGCATGCTGTTGGTGGTGGCGATCGGCTCCAACTACGCCCTGTTCTTTGACCAGGGGGCGGTTGAGGGGGGGATGTCCGCGCGCGTCCTGGCGTCCCTCGTGGTCGCCGTCGGCACGACCGTGGCCGGTTTTGGTATTCTGGGCTTTTCCACCGTGCCGGTGCTCAAGGCGGTTGGCTGCACGGTCGGGCCGGGCGCGATGCTGGCCCTGGCCTTTTCCGCCATCCTGACGCCACGCAGATGACGATCCTGCCGCCTCCCCACGCCCGCCGCCACTGGCGCCCCACGCCGCTATTGCAGGCGACGTTCGCGTTGCACGCCGGGGTCTTGGGGGGCCTTGCGATGCAACCGCAATGGTGGTCCTGGGGTTTGGGGGCGTTGGCCGCCAACCACCTGACCCTGACCGCGGCAGGTCTCTGGCCGCGTAGCCGCAGCCTCGGTCCCAACTGGGTGCGACTACCGCCGGCGACGGCGCCGCGGCCTATCGCGATCACCATCGATGATGGCCCCGACCCGGAGGTGACGCCGGCGGTGCTCGACCTGCTCGGGCGCTACGACGCCCGCGCCACCTTTTTCTGCATCGGCGCGGTGGCGCAACGCTATCCCCAGCTGTGCCGGGAAATCGTTCGCCGGGGTCATGCCGTGGAAAACCACAGTCAGCACCATTATCATCACTTCGCCATGCTCGGGCCGCGCCGCATGGCGCGCGAGATCGAAGCCGGCCAGGACAGCCTGGCCGCCCTCACCGGGGAGCGGCCGCGTTTCTTTCGGCCCCCGGCCGGCCTGCGCAGTCCCTTTCTGGAGCCCCTCTTGGCCCGGCATGGCCTGCATCTGGCCAGTTGGACCCGACGCGGCTATGACACCCGCAGCCGGGACGCGGATGACGTGGTCCATCGCTTGACCAATCGCTTCGCCCCCGGCGACATCCTGCTGCTGCATGACGGTCACGCGGCCCGCACCTTGGCCGGTGTGCCCGTGATCCTGGTCGCGCTGCCCCGCGTTCTGGAGCTGGCGGAGGCCGCCGGTCTGACACCTATCACCCTGCGTGCCGCCCTGGATATGTCTGCGCCATGACCCTCAGCCCCGAGACCCTGCGCCGACGCCTCATCGATCACGCCAGCGAACCGTACCGGGCCGTCGGACGGTTCGCCTACCATTTCGCCCGTGGCAAGCTCGGTTGCGACCCGGTGTTCGTTGGTCTGTTGCAACGCGGGCTGTTCCCGGACGACGCCCGCATCCTTGATTTGGGGTGTGGTCAGGGCCTGCTGGCGGCCTGGCTCCTGGCCGCCCGACAACTGTATGATGCCGGTGAGTGGTCCGCGCAGTGGCCCGCCCCCCCGCGGGTGGCGATCCGTGGCATCGACCTCTTGCCGATCGCGGTCCAACGCGCCCATGTTGCCGTCGGCAAGCGGGCCCGCTTTGAAGCCGGCGATATGCGGCAGATGGACTTTGGCCAGGTCGATGTTGTGGTGATCATGGACGCCGCGCATTACGTTGATGAACGCTGTCAGGACGACATCCTGCGACGGGTACGTGCTGCGCTGCCGCCCAACGGCCTGTTCTTGACGCGCGTGGGAGACGCCGGCGGCGGTCTGAGGTTCCAGCTCAGCAACTGGATCGATCGCACGGTGGTCTTGTTCCGCGGCATGGGCTGGCCGCGGCTGCATTGCCGTTCGTTGCCGGACTGGATCCAGGCGCTGGAGGCGTTGGGTTTTCGTGTCGAGACCGCCGTGATGAACGGTGATCTGCCGTTGGCTAACGTCATGCTGATTGCCCGATTGGGTGAGCAGTCTGGCGCCGGCGCCTAGATCAGCGCAACCTTTAAAAAGCCGGTGTCCCCCTCATGACTCCTGTGTGCCTTTCCCACTTCACCGCCAGCAGTTGTCTGGGCTGCGGCCTTGATGCGACGCTGACGGCATTACGTGCGCAGCGCGGCGGCCTTGCACCGTGTCGGTTCGAGGGCGCAGGCGATCTGGTAACCTACGTCGGTGAGGTGCCGCAGCTGGACGATTGCGCTCTGCCCAGCCGCCTCACCGAGTACGAATGCCGCAATAACCGTCTGGCCTTGCTTGGGCTGCAACAGGACGGATTCAGTGGCGCCGTTGAGCAAGCCTGCGCCCGGTATGGCCGAGGGCGGGTGGGTGTCTTGCTCGGTACCAGCACAGCAGGCATGCTGCAGGCCGAGCAGGCCTACGCTCGTCGGACCCCGAACACCGGCGCCTTGCCGGACGACTTTATCTATCGCACCACCCACAATAGCTATTCGCTCGCCGCTTTCGTCCGAGCGTATTTTCACCTCGCCGGTCCGGCGATGGTCGTCTCCACCGCCTGCTCGTCGAGTGCCAAGGTATTCGCCTCGGCCGCCCGCCTGCTGGCCGCCGGTATCATCGATGCTGCTATCGTGGGGGGGGTGGACTCGTTGTGCCTGACGACGCTATATGGATTTAATTCGCTGGAGTTGCTGTCACCCGAACCCTGCCGACCATTTGATTCGGACCGCAAGGGCCTTTCCATCGGCGAGGCCGCTGCCTTTGTTCTGCTGGAGCGCCCGCCGGCGAGCCTCGACGCCGATACCGTGCTGCTGCTGGGGACCGGTGAGTCCAGTGATGCCTATCACATGTCCTCTCCGCATCCCGACGGTCGCGGCGCTGCGCTCGCCATGGCCGCCGCGCTGCGATCGGCAGGTTTGCAGGCGGCCGACATCGACTATATTAACCTGCACGGTACCGCGACGCCGAGCAACGATGCCGCTGAGGGCCAGGCGGTAACCGCGCTGTTCGGCAGCCGGACGCCGGCGAGCTCGGTCAAGGGTGCGACTGGACATACCTTGGGCGCGGCGGGTGGATTGGAGGCCGTCATCAGCGCCCTGGCGCTGCAATACGGCTTCCTGCCGGGAGGGATCAATACGCTGCACCTCGACCCGGCCATTCCCATCCGCTATCTGAGCACCAACAGCGCCATGGCACCGCGCCGGGTGATGAGCAATTCATTCGGCTTCGGCGGTACCAATTGCAGCCTGGTGTTGGGGCGCGCGCTCTGACATGGCATCCCCCACCACCATCATTCTCAACGCCTGGATCGACGGCATCGGTCTGTTAGGTCCGGGCCTGGACCATTGGGCTGAGGCACGGCCGATCCTGGCCGGCGCCACCGACTATGCGCCGCGGCCAGTCGTCGTGCCGCCGCCGGTGGTACTTCCCCCACCCGAACGCCGCCGTGTCGGTCTGGCCGCCAAGGTCGCCTTGGCCGTGGCGCAAGAGGCGATCACCACGGCGCACGTGGATGCCACACAACTGGCGGCCGTGTTCTCCTCGTCCGGAGCGGATGGCGACAACTGCGATGCGCTCTGTCGGGTGTTGGCGTCGGATGATCGCCACATCTCGCCCACCCGTTTCCATAACTCGGTGCATAACGCCGCGGCTGGCTACTGGGGCATCGCGTCCGGCGCCATGACCCCAGCCACCGCGCTATGCGCCTATGACGGCAGCTTTGGGGCGGGCTTGCTGGAGGCGCTCACCCAGGTGGCCGTCGATGGCGTCGGTACCCTGTTGGTGACCTACGAGGCGCCTTACCCGGAGCCGCTTCACGCCAAGCGACCCCATCCCGCGGCCTTCGGTCTGGCCCTGGTATTGATGCCGCAACCCGGGCCCCACTCACTGGCTGCGCTACACGTCGAGGTGACGCAGACGCCGTTTGACCGGTTGCCTGATGCGAACCTGGAGGCCTTGCGGCTCCAGATCCCTTCGGCGCGCGGTTTGCCCTTGCTGCGGCTGCTGGCCCAGGGCCGTGCCGGGCAGGTGATCCTGGAGTACCTGGACCCGCTCAGCCTGACCGTGGATGTCCTGCCATGCAGTTAGACACCGCGTGGCTGCTGGCCCATCTCCCTCACCAGGGCACCATGTGCCTGCTGGAGCGTATCGATGACTGGAACCCCCAGGGGATCCGCTGCACGGCCGTGAGCCATCGCGCCCCGGATAACCCCTTGCGCGCCCACGGCCGGCTGGGGGTGGTCTGCGGTATCGAATATGCGGTCCAGGCGATGGCGGCCCATGGAGCGCTACTGGCGGGCGCCGATGCGCCGCCCCGGGTTGGCTATTTGGCAAGTGTCCGTGAGGTCGAACTGCATGTGGCGCGACTGGATGATGGCGACGCCGATCTCAGCGTCGCGGCAGAACTTCTCGGCGGCGGTGACCACAGTGTCCTGTATAGATTCGATGTTTCCGCGCGTGGACGGCAGCTTCTGAACGGTCGCGTCACCGTTGTGCTGGACGCGGCGAGCCCGGGGAAAGAGCTATGAAACGTGCACTCGTCACCGGCGGCAGCGGCGGCATCGGCGCGGCAATCTGTCGCCGGTTGGCCGCTGACGGCTGTTACGTCTACGTGCATGCTCACCGCAATCTGGCCAAGGCCGCCGCGCTGGTCGCAGAGATCTCCAGGATGGGTGGCGTGGCCGAGGTGATCGCCTTCGATGTCACTGACGGTGAGGACTGTCGCATTGCACTGGAGGCCCTGGTCGCGGAGTCGCCGATCCAAATCCTGATCAACAATGCCGGCGTGCATGACGACGCCGTCTTCCCGGCCATGGGCGCCGACCAATGGCACAGCGTGTTGGCAGTGTCACTCGATGGCTTTTTTCATGTGACGCAGCCGTTGACCATGCCGATGATCCGCAGCCGTTGGGGGCGCATCATCAATATCACGTCGATCGCCGGGCTGACCGGCAACCGCGGCCAGACCAACTACGCCGCGGCCAAGGGCGGCCTGCACGCCGCCACCAAGTCCCTGTCCCTTGAGCTCGCCAGCCGCGGTATCACGGTGAACGCGGTGGCCCCGGGGATCATTGCGACCGGCATGAGCGATGGCGTCTTCGACGCGCAGACCATCGCCACCCTGGTGCCCATGAAGCGGGCCGGGACCCCGGTGGAGGTGGCCGACCTCGTGGGGTTTCTCGCCTCTGAGCAGGCGAGCTATATCACTGGCCAGATCATCTGCGTGAACGGAGGCATGATATGACCACGTCCGCGGCGAGCGTCGCCGTCCATCAGACTGAGACACTGCTGTTCTTCACCCTGCTGCAACTCACCGTGATCATTCTGGTCGCCCGCCTGGGCGGGGGGATTGCGCAGCGGCTCGGGCAGTCACCCGCGGTGGGGGAGATCATCGTCGGCATCCTGCTCGGGCCTTCACTGTTTGGCGTGTTGGCGCCCGCGGTCTTCGCCTATGTGTTTCGCTCGGCCCCGCCTGCGCCGATGCAGATGTTGTCGCAGATCGGCCTGATCCTGCTGATGTTTCAGATTGGCCTGGAGTTCGATTTCGCTCATCTGCTCCACCGGCAACACCGCCGCGCCGTGGCCTATATTGCCACGGCCAGCATGGTCGTCCCATTTGCGCTGGGCTTCGGCTTCGGGTACGCCACCGCGGCCTTGCTCTCACCCGGCGTCGATCCGCTCGCCTCCTCGCTCTTCATTGCCACCGCCTTCTCCATCACGGCACTGCCGATCCTCGGGCGCATGATGATCGAATTCAAGATCACCCATCAGTCCATTGGTGTCATCGCCATTAGCGCCGCCGCGATCAACGACGTGATCGGCTGGCTGCTGCTCGCCCTGGTCACCGCGCTCGCGCTGGCCCAGTTCAACGCCACGGACTTCGGCCTCAAGGTGTTGCTGGTCGCAGGGTACTTCCTGACCTGGTGGTTCATCATGCGACCCATCTTTAAGCGGCTGATCCGCCTCAATCAGGCCGGCCCGGCGCCGACGGGCGAGAAGGCGGGGCGTGGTAAGCTCACCCACAATCTACTTGGTATCCTGCTCGCAGGCATCTTCATCTCGGCGATCACCACCTATCAGATCGGCATCTTCGCCATCTTTGGCGGCTTCATGATGGGGGTGATCCTGTACGACGAGCACGAGCTGATCGCCGCATGGAAGGAGCGCATCGGCCATTTCGTCATGGTCTTCTTCCTGCCCATCTTCTTCACCTACACTGGCCTTCGCACCAACGTTGGGAGTCTGGACACGGCGGCCGCTTGGGGTTGGTGCCTGTTGCTGATCGCGCTGGCAACCCTCGGGAAGTTCGGGGGCAGCTATGTGGCGGCGCGCTGGGCCGGGCTATCGCATCAGGAGGGCAAGGTGCTCGGCATCATGATGAACACCCGCGCCCTGATGGAACTCATCGTCATCAACGTCGGCTATGATTTGGGCGTCATTTCACAGCAGGTCTTCACCATGCTGGTGCTGATGGCCATTTTCAGTACCGTGATCACCACGCCCGGCCTGCGCCGCTGGTTGCCGGGTCTAGGAATCGGCATTTATGCGCCGGCGTCGGCGCTGAAGCGAGTGCCGTGAAACTGAACTCCCGACACCACTCCGGCCATCAAGCAACCATCGGGAAATTGGACAGGATTAACAAGATTACGCAGGATTAACAGGATGTCGGAATGTCGTCGGCCATCCCGCTCTATCCTGTAAATCCTGTTGATCCTGTCCATTTCTTGATCTCACTCCGAGTCTCGGGCGGTGCCCAAACGTCGCCGCAGCAGCACGGGTAATCGCAGCAGGAAACCCAGCAGCAAGCGTGTGTGCATCCACGTCAACAGGGCATTGTCGCGCAGATAGTTGAAGTGAGAAACACCACCTTGGTCGGCGGGCAGATACTTCACCGGGGCGGGTAGGTTGATTGGGCGCACACCGCGCCAGCACAGGCGAACCGCCGCCTCGGGATCGAAATCGAAGCGGCGCATCCAGCGCTGGCCATGCATCACGTGACGCAGGGGTGCGATGGGATAGACGCGCAAGCCGTAGAGCGAGTCACCGATGCCAATCCACAAAGTTTCCAGGTTTGCGAATGCGTTGGATACCTTGCGGCCATGGACCCGCAACTTGGGTGCGGCGACGTCGAACGTCGGCACGCCCAGCACCATCGCGTCAGGGGCACCCATGGAGGTGGCCATGAAGTCCGGGATGCGCTCGGCCGGATGCTGCCCGTCCGCATCCAGGGTGAGGGCGTGGGTGAAACCGGCGGCTGCGGCCAGATTCAGTCCATGCAGAATCGCTGCACCCTTGCCGCTGTTTTCGGGTAACGCGAACACCCGCAGTCCGGGGTCGGTCGCCGCCATTTCCTGGAGGCCCGAGGCCGTCCCGTCAGTGCTGCCGTCCACGACCACCCAGACGGGTGTCCAGTGCCGACGGGCCGCGCGCACCACGTCATAGACGAGCGCACCGGAGTTGTAGCTGGGGATCAGCACTAGATGGGTGTCGCTGATGTTCATGCTGGTTGGCATCAGCCTAAATCCGGTGATTGCTTGCGCCAAGCCAGCTGTTGCGCAATTCATCAATGAAATAACGCTCCAGCTCCGCGGTCAACTCACTGGCCTGTTGCGTCGGTGCGAAGCGGCGACCCAGCCGGATGCGATAGGTGATAGGCATCGTCGGACGGCGCCACAGTGGCCAGCCCTTGCTGAGGTAGGCCGAGTCGGTCTCAATGAATATGGTCTGGATCGGCACCTGTGCCCGACTGGCGATGAGCGCGGCCGCCGGCGTGCAGGCGTTGATAGGCCAGCGGGTGGTGCGGGTGCCTTCAGGAAACAGCAACAGGTGACTGCCGCTTTTCAGTTCCGTGACGGCCTGCTTGATCATGCTGCGTGGTGCGTCGTTGCGGATGTAACCGGCCAACCGGGCGCCGGCGCCCAGGAAGACGTTATAGACGATGTCGGCCTTCATGATGCAGGCGATGTTGGGAAGCCGAGACAGGACCAGCAGGGCATCGAGCAGGCCGGGGTGGTTGGGAGCGATCACGAGCGGCGGCTCACCCCGTAAGGCATCGAGGGTATGGAGTTCAAAACGGCAGGCACCTATCAGACCCAGGGCACCGAGGTAGATGCGACAGGTCGTCTTGCTCGCCCAACGGCCAAGCGGGGTGGCCCACTGTGTCGGCAAGACATAATAGAGCGGGATCGCCAACAATGACCAGGTCAGGGTCATGATGCCGAGCAGTCCCAGACCGAACCACAGTGCACCGTATTCGTACGCGCGCTGCCTCCAGCGCCTGACGAATCCTGGCGATGACCTGACGTCCGTGCTGCGGGTCTCAACCGGGGGAAATGGCATGACCGCCGCAGGCATCGATCTCGAGGAGCAGGTCCGCGCGGCAGATATCGGCCTGTAAGAACACGGCCGACACGGGGGTGCCGATGAACTTCATCATTTCTTGGCGTACGCTGACCAAGTCCCTGGGGTGTCGGATATACACCTTATAGGCAAGGTCGCGCAGCTCCAATCCCGCGCCCGGGGCCCGGCGGTTGGCCTCCGCGACGACGGCGGCGACGTTGTGGAGCGATTCGCGCGTTTGCGCCTGCGCATCGCCCGCGTGCAGGGTTTGATGACCGACGATGCTGGCGGTGCCGGAGATGAATAGCAGGTTGCGCCCGTGAAGCTTGACCAGCGACGCGCGCGAGAAGGTCGGGCTGCGGGGGCCGTACTGGCTGGGATAGTGGTAGGCACTGATCTGGCGAGGATTTTCGATGGCCAACGGCTCCGCCCGGACAGCGAGGAAGGCGATCTGGAGCGCCGCGCCGGTGGAACCAAGGGCGCAGGCCGCCGGTACGTTACCGATGACGCCGCGGCCGTGTGAAAGAAACGCATCCTGACGGCCAATATTGAACTGGAGGTAACGCTCCAGGTGGTGACTGACTGCGTTGATTGCGGGGAAATAGTTCCAGAAGCGCAGGATGGCGTTGTAGCCGAGGGATTCCAGCAGTTCAAAAATGGCCTCGTAGGCGGCTTGCGTCGCGGCCTGCAGGGGCGTGCGGCCATCCCGGAGGTGTAACTGCGTCGCTTCATCCAGCGTCAGACAGCCGAACAGCAAGGTTTCACCCTGACGGTAACGGATGCCGTGATGGCGGCCGGACCTGAGTGCCTCCTGACTAGACCAGACCTCGCAGATTGGCTCCCCACCCTCCAACAAGGGCATGTCCACCGACAAGAGCGGCAACTGTGCGCCATCATCTGCAATGGCTGGGTGAAAAAAGCAGACCCCGCCCAGCGCGCCGGGTTCGCCATCCGGGGCCGGTTGCGAAAGCCGAGAAACGGGCAGGTATTCCAGCCGCAGGATAGCTCCCGGAGGCGTCATGGGGAGCCGAACTCTTGCGTATCCTCAACGTAACGAATATTCTCCTTGCGCCGCCGCCAGGCCATGATGGTGGACTTCAGGTTGGTCAGGGCCGACAGGTAATAGATTAACTTGAATGCCAATATCGAACGCCAGATCGGCGTGCGGCCGAAGATGTCCCCGGCCAAGACCGACAGCAGCGCCTCCTTGACCCGGAAAATATTGCGTGGAGCCATAAACAGCTCGCGCATGATGGGGCTGGTGATGCGGTAGATAAACCAGGAGAATTCCTTCGGTCCGTGCTTGATGGCATGATCGAACGCCTGCAAGGCGTCGGCCGCCTGATCCGGATGACGCAGGCACCGATCCGCTGCGGTGGCGCCGGCAAAGGCGCTTTGCATGGCGAGCATGACGCCGGAAGAGAACACTGGATCAATGAAGGCGTAGGCATCGCCTAGCAGCAACCAGTTAGCGCCGTGGGTACGGTCGCAGGTATAGGAAAAATTGCCCGTGGCTTCTACCGGCGTCACGAGTTCCGCGCCCTCAAGCCGCTGCGCTAGGGCCGGGCACATTTGGATGAGATCCAAAAAGAAATCCTTCACCGGCTTGGTGCGGGTCTTCATGTAATAGGGCCAGGTGACGACCCCGACGCTGGTGATTCCGTCGATGAGTGGAATGAACCAGAACCACCCGTGCTCGAACCAGAAGATGGTGATGTGGCCCTCCTTCTGGCCGGCGTGTCGCTTCGCGCCCTTGAAGTGACCATACAGCGATGAGCTGTTGTGCTTGGGGTTGCGGTGCTTGGCCTTGAATTGGTTGCCGAGAAAGGTGTCGCGGCCGGAGGCGTCGATGAGGAACCGGCATTGCCAGCGCTCGGTACGGCCGTCGTCATGTTCCGCCTGTACCATGGCACCGGCATCGTTGGGCAGGAACTCTACGTTGCGGACGCGACAACCTTCGATGACGTTCGCACCTTTACGCCCGGCATTGCGGATCAGGATCTCGTCGAACTCTGCACGACGCACCTGGTAGGCGTGCGGCATCGACTTGTCCCAGGCCTCGGCGAACTCAAAGGACTGGCTGTGTTCGTGCCAGGGGGAGACGAATTCCGCTCCCCATTTCTCCATGCCGATCGCCTCCACCTCGGCGCGCACGCCCAGTTTGTCGAACAGCGGCAGGTTGGCCGGCAGCAGCGATTCGCCGACGTGAAAACGGGGGTGGCGGGCCCTCTCCAGTACAGTGACCCGGTGGCCTTGCTGCGCCATTAGTGTGGCCGCGGTGGTGCCGGCGGGGCCCCCACCGATCACCAGGACGTCACAGGATTGATCGGCGTGGTTCAGATCAGACAGCATGGCACTTCTCCCGTCTCCTCGGCTGACGGCACAACCTCCCAGAGGTCTGGCCGCTTGAACTGAAAATCGGACGAATTTCTGTGGGCTTACAGCAGTCCTACGGCGGACTCATCTGCAATTTTGCCACAAAAAAGGTCCTTGGTGCCATTTCTCCACGTTGCTTCAGACCGCCATGGGCGATCAGCGGCTTCTAGACGTTGAGCTCAAAGTGGCCCTGGCCGGCAGCGATGCCGATCGTCACATCGTCCTCTATCGTCGTTACACGAAGCGTCGACAGTGCTGCGGCCTGGGCTAAGCTTGCCCGGCATGGCCGAGCGACCGGGCGCGTTGGCCGGCAGGCGCAGTTTGCCGAGGTCCGCTGGCCGCTGGCCATGAGGTAGATGTGGTTGGCGATCTTTGTAACCGCCACCGCCGACGTGCGGAGCGCGCCGTGAAATCAGACGAGGAGGTGCTCGCCCCGCTCGATCGCGGCTCGGCATGACCTGCGGCCGCGCCGCAGGCGCTTGATGGTGAGCCCTGTGGATCACTTGACCACAGGGCGTAGGTCCTCATTGCTGCAGCCATTAAAGATCAGATAAATCGGACAGAAACGCAGCAGCGCAGTGAGGAGCAGAAATACGCCAATCAGCCCAGCCCCCCACCAACCACCACTAAGGACCCCGAGAATCAGAAGGACGCCGACAGCAGCGCGTATCTTTTGCTCGGTGATCCCGAGGTTCTTCTTGCTGATGTTGAATCTGTCATCGCTGGGCAGGCCCGTATTGGTGCTATATTTGAACAGCAGGTAGGACGGACAGAAACGCAGGAAGGCAGTGGCGAGTAGTGCCACACCGATCAGCCCAGGCATCCACGAACCGCCGCGCGCGGCTCCGATAACCAGCGCGCTACCGACAAGTAAGCGTATCAGTTGATCGGTGTGCCCGACGTTCTTCTTGT
>CAILVI010000238.1 GCA_903837595.1 uncultured Thiodictyon sp. | reverse complement strand
CGCTGAGCCGGGTCCCCTGCGCACTGAGCCGGGTCCCCTGCGCACTGAGCCGGGTCCCCTGCGCACTGAGCCGGGTCCCCTGCGCACTGAGGAGACTCCGACGCGAGCCCATGAAGGTCCCATGCGTGCCCAGGAGTTTCCCATGCGTGCGCAGGAGCTTCCCATGTGCGCGCAGAAACTTCGCATACGTGCGTAGGAATCTTTCCTACGCGCGTATAAATCTTTCCTGCGCGCGCATATGTCGTTTTTTCTCGACTCCATAAGATCAAGATAATAAATGATTTTTTGCGTTCCATGTGAGTGGTTCACGCGCCTACGCACGTAGGAATGTTTCCTGCGCACGTAGGAATTATTTATACGCGCGTAGGAATGACTTATACGCGCGTGGAAATGTCTCCTGCGTGCGCAGGAACGTCTGCTACGCGCGGAGGAATGTCTCCTGCGCGCGTAGGAGCTGCCCATGCACCCGCAGGAACCCTCCACGCACGCGCGGGAGCTGTCATTGCACGCGTAGGAACCCTCCGCGCACGCGCAGGAGCCCTGATTGCGGGCGCAACCATTCTCTGGCAGCGTGCAGCCAGCTTGGGTTAGCGGCGCGACGGCCAGGCCCCATCCGCTGGTCTCGCGTCAAGCCCAGTGGCGGCTACCTGCAAGCGCCGGCCTATGGGATACTGACCCCGTTCGGTATGGGCTTTGAGGACTTGCGATGGAAGACACCACAGACACCCGCCTGATCGAGGCCGGATTTCCCTGCCACCAGGTTGGGGCGGAGACGCAGCGGGAGCAGAGCGTCGGGCTCCAGCCGCCGGTGAACCGCCTGCATGTCTGGTGGGCGCGTCGGCCTTTGACGGCGAGCCGCGCAGCCATCCTCTCCTCCCTACTGTCGGCCGGGACCGACCCCGAGACCTTCATCCGTCGGCTCGGCATCAAGCGCGTTCAGGCATTGGTCCATGGCGAGCCCTGGACCTTGACGGGCAAGCTGTTGGAACGGATCGAGTTAAGGGCGGGGCGCCAAGTGCTACCAGTCGATGCGGTGGTCCAGCGCGCTTACCTTTTGGAGCAACAAACTCGGGCACTTAATCGTGATCTTGTCGCCAGTCTAAGGGCACAGAGACCAGACCTTGCAGCAGACCCGGTCCTTCAACGCTGGGAGCAAGATAGCCGCGCTCTTCCGGAATCGCCACCCGAGGAGGGCTGTTCCTTAGCGACGGTGATTTTGATGGGAGATCCTGCATGGGCCAACGAGAAGATGGCCTTTACCGCGGCTAACTCAATCAGTTTTCCTGGAGACGCTTACGGATACGCTCGGGCCTTTTGCACTGCTGTTCCCTATACGCCTTCACCCATAGTGGTTCTCGATCCGACGTCTGGAGGCGGATCGATTCCTTTCGAAGCACTTCGGCTCGGACACCGGGTCATCGCGAATGACCTAAATCCGGTCGCAGCCGCAATTCTGCATGCCACACTTGATTTTCCCGCACGGTTCGGCACTAGGTTGCTCGCTGCAATCGATACCTGGGGAAGTCGCTTGCTGCGCGAGGTGGATGAAGCTAATTCAGCACTTTATGCGGACGGGCAGCCGTTGCCGTTGACGCAACGGAGTGACCTTGAGAGATTGCTTGGTCCTGGTAATCAGGGCCTCATTGGTCAGTTCGATTGCGAACACATCCAGGATTACCTCTATACCCGCCAAGTTACCTGCCCTCATTGCGGCAGCGAGGCGCCACTTCTTAACACCTGTTGGTTGTCAAAGGAAGCCAGCGACCCCTGGGGGGTGCGGATCATCGCAGAAGGCGGCAAGGTCAGATTCGAAACCCATATAATAAAACATGGCCGCGGCCCCCATGGTGAGGACCCGAACGCAGCAACCGTCAATCGTGGCACCGGACAATGCGTCCACTGCAAGCAGGCTATCGACGGCGAAGAAATCAAGCGCCAGGCGCGTGCCGTCGCCAAGCACCCGACCCCGATGGCGGACTGTCAGGACGGGTGGCAGGACCGGCTCTATGCCGTGGTCGCTGTGCGCCTGGTGCCGAAGCTCGACAGCAAGGGCCAACCACTGCGCTACACCTCAGGCGCCCGCAAGGGCGAGATCAAGACCACCAAGGTCCGCTACTTCCGCCCGCCGAACCAGCGTGATCTGGACGCCTTGGCCGAGGCCCAGCGTTGTTTACAGGCCAAGTGGGACGCCTGGGACGATCAGGGCCTGATCCCGACGGAGGGCATTGACCGTTGCTCCAACTACGACCGCGGACATCGGATGTATGGTGAAGAACGCTGGTGTGACCTGTTCACCCCGCGTCAGTTGCTCGGGCACCTGACCCTAACCGAGACGCTGAACCGGCTCAAGCCGGAGGTCTTGGCGGAGCTTGGGCCTGATCGTGCCAGGGCGGTGATTACCTATCTGCAATTCGCCATCGACAAGGGGATGGACTATAACAGCCGGCATACGCGTTGGGAATATACGCGAGGCGTCGTTAAAGGCACCTTCAGTCGCCATAACTACGCGATCCAATGGACCTTCGGCGAAATGATTTTCTGCGGTGCAAACTCCGGGGCCGCCTGGGGTCTATCGCAAGTTGTCGATGCATATAAAGGAATTGCAGAACTGGTGGAGCCAGTGCACCGACACACCCAAGGCAATCTGCCTCTGACCATTCTTAACCAGCGCGGCGACTATCTGCCACAGGTTGAAGCGGGCACGGTCGATCTGGTTTGTATGGACCCGCCGTATTACGACAACGTCCTCTATGGGGAGCTGTCCGATTTCTTCTATGTCTGGCAGCGGCGCACCCTCGCCGACTTATATCCAGGCCAGTTTATTCGGCGTTTGACGGACAAGAAATCGGAAGCGGTAGCAAATCGTGCCCGGGACGGTAGCGGCGCGGCGGCTAAAGATGCCTACGAGCAGATGATGCAGGGCATCTTCCGGGAGTGCCTCCGGGTATTGAAGGACGACGGCCTCTTCACCCTGATGTTCAACCACAAGTCCCAAGACGCCTGGGAGACCCTCACCCGCTCGCTGATTGATGCCGGCTGGGTCATCACCGCCTGCTTCCCGGTGGAGTCCGAGGGCGAGAACTCCACCCACCAAAAAGACCTGGCCGCCGCCGCCAGTTCCATCTTTCTCTCCTGTCGCAAGCGCCCGGCCCAGGGCACTGAGGCCGCCATCTGGGAGAGTGCCTTCGGTCAGATCGGCATCCGCCACCAGATCGAGGCGGCCGTCCGCCAGGGCCTCACCGACTTCGCCCCGCTGCGCCTCAACCCGGTGGACGAGATGGTCGCGAGCTACGGCAAGGCGCTCCAGGTCCTCTCTGCCCACTGGCCGGTACAGGACGGCGATGACCTGGTGAGCCCCGTCAAGGCCATGAACGAGGCCAGCCGCGTGGTCTCTCAGGGCCGGGTCAGTCAGATCACCAAGGGCAAGGTCCGGGTGGAAGACCTGGACAGCGAGACCGCCATGGCCCTGACCATCTTCGGCATCTGGGAACTGTCCGAGGTCGCCTATGACGACATCCTGAACCTCTCCCGCTCCTTGGGCATTGCCCTCGACGGCAAGCCCGGCGGTTACCGGGTCCAGGACCGGGAGATCGGTATCAACCAGTCCGCCGGCACCCGTGGCCGCAACCCGATCGCCACTGGGGGCGCGGACGGCTACCAGGCCCCCCTGATCCGCAGCGGTTCCAAGCTCCGCCTGGCCCTCCCGGAGGAGCGCCACGCCGCCCGCCTGACCGACCCCCAGACCGACTGGGACCGCCTCCAGGGTCTGATCGCCGCCTACCGTGAGGGCGATATCCCGGTCGCCCGCGCCTATCTCCAGGAGCACGCCGCCGAACGCGCCGAGCGTATCCTCGACCTCCTGGAGGTCTGGGCCGCCGAGGCGCGCTCCCCGGACCTCAAGCGCCAGGCGCGCACCGCGCTCTTCGGGCTGCGCGGGGCGGCCGGGTAACAGGGTGGGCGGCCCGGTGATCCGCCCATCCGGATTGTCGATGCGATACGTCGCCTAGACTCGCCCCACACCCGTGGGCACCGAACGACTGGAGGCATCTATGAACTGGCAGCTTCAAGAACGACAAGATCGCTTGAATCAAGTGGTGGAAGAGGCCCTGCGCGTCGGCCCCCAGGTGATTACCGCCAACGGCGAGGAAACCGCGGTGGTACTTTCCATGGAGGAATATCGCCGACTCACGCCGCCGACTGACAACCTGGCCGACTTCCTCATGAAGTCGCCGTTGCGCGGCAGCGGTATCCGCATCGAGCGCGACCAAGATCTCGAACGGGACCTGAGCCTGTGAAGTTCCTGCTCGACACCAATGTGGTATCCGAGTTCGCCAAGGAGCAGGTGAATCCTGGCGTACTGATTGCCGCCGTCGGCTTGAGTCGCGGCATGATCCTGGTAACCAGGAACACCGCCGATTTCAAGCGCACAGGTATCAAGCTGCTGAATCCTTGGCAGTAATCCTGATGCTTACCCAAGAGGGGATGACGATGCGGCTTAATCGGATGCTTGGGTAGCGGCGCCGCATGGGGAGCACCGACACGCCTGAGTCGTTCCAGCAGCGCAGCTGGGAGCCCCGCTATCGCAGCACCACCAGCGACGTGCTTCACGACTTCTACATCCCGGCCCTGCGTTCCAGCGTGCGCTATGACCGGGTGGCCGGGTACTTCCGTTCGACCTCGCTGGCCGCGGCCTCCCAAGGGTTCTCGGCACTGATCGAGCATCAGGGCCGAGTGCGGCTGGTGGCGGGCGCCGACCTGGACCCCAAGGATGCCCAGGTCATCTTCGATCACCAGGACGGCGGGCGGCTCGCCGAGACGCTGCTGGCGGCGCTCGCCGATTCTCAGGATCAGCCGGAACCGGTCGCGAACGGCCTGGGTCTGCTCGCCGGGATGCTCAAGGCCGGCTGCCTGGAGCTGCGCGTAGCCCTGCGCCGCCATCGCAAGACCGGCGCGGCCATCCCCTACAGTTCCCGCGTGGACGGCTATGTCCACGAGAAATGGGCCGTCTTCTATGATGCGCAGGGCAACCGGCTGATCGCCGAGGGGTCCCTGAACGAGTCGCGGACCGCCCTGCTGATCAACGCCGAGAACATCGGGGTACACTGCGACTGGTGGGGTACCCGCGAGGCGGCCAGGGCCGACAGCTACGCGGCCGACTTCGAGGCCATCTGGGCCAACCAGGACCCGGGGCTCTATGTGGTGGACCTGCCCCAGGCGGTGCGCGAGCGACTGATCGAGATCGGCAGCGCCGTGGCGCAGCCGAAAGAAATCGACGGCTCCAGCGCGCACCCGCCGCAGGTCCCGCGGCCGACGGCGCTGGAGTGGCTCAAGTTCGCGATCCTGCGCGAGGCCCCGCGGATGCCCAACGGCCGCTTCGTCGGCATGGCCACGGCCCCGGTGGAGCCCTGGCCCCATCAAGCCATCGTGGCGCGCCGGTTGATCGCCTCCTACCCCTACAGCTTCCTGCTGTGCGACGAGGTCGGTTTGGGCAAGACCATCGAAGCGGGTCTGGCCCTGCGCTCGCTGATCCTGTCCGGACTGGCGCGGCGGGTGTTGATCGCGCCCCCCGCGAGCCTGGCCCGGCAGTGGCAAAGCGAGCTGGCGACCAAGTTTTTCCTGCCCTTCGGCCGGGCGCTTTCCGGCCCCCAGGTTCGGCACGCCTACCTGTACCCGATCGAGGAACAGATGCCGGCCAAGTCGGTCTTTGCGCCGGCATTGGTCATCGTCTCCACCGGGCTGGTTCGCCGCAAGGAGCGCCAGCGGGAGTTGGCGGCGCAGACCTGGGACATCGCCCTGGTCGACGAGGCCCACTACGCCCGCCGCAGCAACTCCACCGCCGGACTGGTGGTGCAACCCAAGTACGGCGACCTTTACCGGGCGGTCAACCAGACTTTGCGAGCTCAGACCCGTGCCCTCTGGCTCGCCACGGCGACCCCCATGCAGCTCGACCCGATCGAGGTCTACGACCTGTTCCGCCTGACGCGGCGGGTCAGTGTATTGTGTCCTTCCGGCAAGCCTGCATGAAATTCCGTCCCTGGCCCGGTAGCGTGGGAGCCCCGTTTTTCATGATCCGGAGGCTCCCTGATGTCACTCCCACCCCCCGCTGCTACCGATCTGG
>CAILVI010000237.1 GCA_903837595.1 uncultured Thiodictyon sp. | reverse complement strand
CGTAGGAGCGGCCCCCAGGCCGCGACGGGTTGCCGCAAGGCCCAGCAACCGGGATAATGATCAAGGCCCACGATCGTCTCTGGCGTTACTCAAAAATAAGAAAAATGAAGCCTTACGCCAAAGACATTGACAGGGCCGTGCCGATCTGAATTGTATCCGGGATTTGCAATGTTTTGATAATCAAAACTCAGTTGGGTGTGATAAGGCAACGCGACCTTGTAGTAGGCCTCGAACACATCTTCGGGACGATAGTTTAAGTAGCCATCGCCCACGAACGCACCAAGCCCGCCGGCGGCCAAATAGTTTCTGTGAGCACGCGATATTTCGTTGATAGCATAGGCGATGCCGTAGTTATCTTCGGCCCTTCCCCAACGATTGCCGCTACCCGAAAGACCAATCTGCAGTTGCCGGTCGATTTCGGCAAATGAGGCCTCTTCATATTTGCCGTTGTTGGTCGACCAACGCATAAATAAAGACAGATCCGGTAACAGCGATTGCTCGATATGGATGCCGAATCCCACCTTGGTATTCAGCGAGCGGGTGGTGGTAATGTCCGGCGGTGTTCCCAGCGCGGCCCCGGCGACGACCGCAGCAGTGTAATTTCCCATATTGCCGACATCCCGATAGGCCAATACCTTGACCACACCTGGTAAGTCGCCTAACTTGTGGTCGTGCTCGATCTCCACCTGCTCACCGAAGGCCTTGAGTAACCTGGTGTCCATGCTGGGCGTGTTGGGGATCGCCGGGATTTGAAAATGACCATAGCGAAGCGCCCAGTCATCACTATAATATTCGATTGCGATGCCGGTGGTATAACCGCGTAAGTCAGCGGCGTAGTCGAATCCACCATAGGTCACAAACGACCAGTTCATAAAGTTGCCCCGGGGATCGCCGGCGATGGGGCTGGTATCGAAAATGTCGGTGATAGACATTCTCCCCGCGCTGACCACCAGACGATGTGATTTCACCGTATCTGTGACTTGCGTGAGACCGGGTGAGAGCGCCACGTCGGCACCGCCGAGATTCCAGGTCTGCCGCAAGAATGCACGAGCGATATATTCCGTCATGCGATTCGCGCCGCCGCCTTTCTGTTGCTCGGCATCGATTGGCCCGCCCAAGCCCTTGAGGTCGGAAAGGACATGCGATTGGTATGCTTCAGGATTGACATAAAGTACCGCCCCTCGCCACAGATGGGCAGCGACCAGAGCCGTGGTCGTGAAGCTATAACTGCGCTCGCGTGACGGTATCAGACTATTATAGCCTGGGCTATAAGGTGCAGCAAAGGAATTCTGGTGCTGATAGATATAGGTGCTCTGCAATCCAAATTCGAGTGGACCAGCGTGCATACTTTTGGATGCGTCTTGCGCAATCGGAGAATCGCTATGGGATGGGGGTGCAAATGCGGTCAGACCGACAAGCATGGCAAATGCATAACGGTAGTCGCTGGAGAAATATTTCCACCGCGAAGCGCGAGTGTCATAGCGATCAATGCGATTGACCATCAGTAGGATACCGGCGGCGCGACGCCCTGTTTGCCGAAATATCATAACCAGCCCGAACAGCTCATGTAAGGAATTGAAAAAGGAAGGCCACGGCGTCGCGGCAGGTCTTGGCCGGATTCGGCTTGGCGCCGGTCTTGGTGGTGATATCGATCAGGACCCAATCGCTTTTTACCAGCTCGCAGCTGAGGATGCGCGTGACCGCTGCCCCGCCGGCAATTGCGATGCCGGAGTTATCGAAGGTGCCGGCCAAAAGCGGCACGACGATGGTTAGCAGTGAAGCAGATAGAGTTTTCTATCGGCAATTCTATTATGGGTCTTCTTCGCGCGGAGGCGCTGATGAAGATATCGGCGAGACGAGGCCAATCTGAGGCTACTGCATGCAGCGAACCTGTGCCGTGCCCTGCGCTGCATCCCGTATCTCATCGAGCTGCGCCTGGCGGCAGGCAGCGATACAGCCGGCGAGCGAGCGGGTCTCCGGGTCGAGCGAACTCTGGACTTCCCCGGGCGGGCAGTCTTGCGCCCGGCAGTTCAGGACGGTCTTGGACAAGAGGCCGTCGGTGCGGCATGGGCGCCCGTCGCACAGCTCGAAGCGTTGCACCTGGGCGCATAAGCGGTAGAGTTCGGCGCCGTCCGTGGGTGTGTCCGGTGCGTTGTCGGAGACGGCCTTGGTCGCGGCGGCGACGGCCGCTTCCCGCAGGGGGCGCCGCGCCTTCGGGGGGGCGATGGCCGGAACCGTCTCGGTCTCCACCGCCGGTGGAGCTGCGGCCTGTACCCTGATCGGATAGGTGCGGCCGTCAGCCCAGAGACCATAGTGTCCGGTCTCTCCCCGGGGGATCGCAAACACCTGTTCCAGTTCCACCTCACTGTCGGACAGTCGGTGCTTGCCGAAGACGGGTTTACGCTCTCGCCCTGCTTCGGGGCCAAGTAAGCGCGTCTTGTAGCTGGAGACCGGCGAGGGGTCCGTCGCATCCGCCGGGGCCGTGCCCGGGGTCAGGGGCACTCGGGCGGCGACGACCAGGAACTGGACGTGCGATAACAGCGGGCGGTAGACGGTGCGGTCCTCCGTGATTGTCGGGGTATAGTCCGATCTCAACTCGGCGGTGGCGACGAAGGGCGCGTTTGTCAGCGCTTGCGCGGGTCTGTTGGAAGATCCCTCGGTGATGATGGCACCGTGCGAGGTGCTTCCAATGAGAGGGTCGCTCCTGCATCCGGCCAATGCCAGGACGATCGCGATAATCAGGGCCAGGCCGCAAGCGAGGTCCCGATGCCGTGGCTGCTGTCCGATCACGGTATGATGAGGCATGATGCTGGGCCGGAAAGGGTGAAATTCAGGGGAGCGGAAGGCGACGCCGGAAATGGTAGGGGATATTCTTGCACTTGGCAACGCATATTCTTGGGGTTATGAGAGGGGCGTGTGCCGATGGTGACCTCGGGTTCCCCATGCTGACCCTCCGCGCTCGGTGCAGCGCTGATCAAGTCTCTCCGGTGGCACGCGAGCAGGTGCTCGGTCGCTGGTGCCATCGGGCGGAGTCGGAAGATTCTGGCAAGAGACGCTAATGTCGTGCATCATGCGCTGCCGGATTCTACTCTTCAACCATCGTTGCCGCTGGTGCCAAGTGAAAGGTTTGATACGATTTCTCAAATACGCGAGTGTCGGCGGTGCGACATTTATTATCGATCTGCTGCTGTTGTATCTGTTTATCGATTATCTTGACATTTATTATGTCCAGGCAACGGCTCTGGCATTTGGCGTAGCAGTTTCCATCAATTATTTTGTCAGTCGGCGTTTTGTCTTCACCGGCACCTTGCGTTCGGTGCATGCCGGTTACGCCATCTTTATCTTAATCGCCGGCGCCGGCATGGTGGCGGTCACGGGGCTGATGGTGGTGTTCGTCGAGGTGTTTCATCTTCCTTATTTTCCCGCCCGGATCATCATCGCTGGGATTGTGGGTCTGTGGAATTACGGCATGAATTTGTATGTGAATTTCAAGGTGGCCGGTAAACATTGATGGCAAGGTGCGGCTGTCATCGAACGGTCAGATTAATCGGCTACGCTGGGCGTAGCACCGTCTGTCTGCGGGCGGATATCCATTAATCGATTCGGAGCGCCTATCATGACGGAGTCGCCGATGCTGCTGGAAAAGAAACGCGAGGCATTGAAACAGGCACTGATCGCCCTGGGCGAACAGGTCGATGCGGCGCTGCGCCAGTCGCTGGATGCGCTGCTCGGGCACGATCTTGGCCTAGCCGGCGAGATTGTTGCCGGCGACGCGGCGATCAATCGGCAGCGTCGGCTCTTGGAACAAGAGGCGCTGCTGGTGCTGGCGGCCTACAAACCGGCGGGCCTGGACCTGCGGATGGTCGGTGCTTCCATGGAAATGGTGGCGGAGCTGGAGCGGATCGGCGACTACGCCGCGGACGTGGCCCGGATTCTGCTTATCCACGCCGAAGAAGAGTTCCCGGCCGTGTTGGTCGAGCATGTCGCCGCGATGGGTGAGGCGGCCATCGCCATGTTGTGTGATGCCATGACGGCCTATGGACACAGTGATGCGACGGCGGCGCGGGCGGTCGCGGCCCGGGACGATCAGGTCGACGCCCTCCAGCGAGAGATGATCGACGCGATTGTGGAGCTGATCCGCGACGATCCCGAAGCGGCGGCGCCCGGTGTGGCACTTTCCTGGATCGCGCATCACTATGAGCGCGTTGCCGATCGGGCGACCAACATCGCCGAGCGGGTGGTCTATATCGTCACTGGTGAGACTCCTGATCTCGATTGACCTCGGCCTTGTCTGATGGGTTCACGGTGGCGCTCTCTGCGGGCGCCGCCTTGACGTAATGACGCAATATCCAGCGTGTCTTGGTCTGCGGTTTCATGTGCCGCTGGGCGCCGACCGTCTGCATAAAGACCATAAACCCGGCGCTGGCCACCTCCGCCTGGATCAGCGGGGCCTTGATGGCGACCTCCATCAGGCGCGTCCCGTCTTCGCGTTGCCACAACTCGGCGGTGATCCGCCAGGGATAGGCCGGGTCCGTGAGCGTCCAGCAATGGCCTGCCACTGGGCCCAGGACGCACAATCCCTCATACGCGATGCCTGGACCACCCACGGCGGTGAGAAATGCTTCCTGCTCCTTGCTGAACAGCTTGGCGATGCCCTTCTCGCCAGCGGCCACCTGTTTGATCGCACCCTTGCTCACCGGTACGGTGAGTGAGGCCGACGTGATCGCTCCCGTCTCGCTCAAGTCTCTCTCCAGCTGGAAGCCGTCGCACTCCCGCCACATGGCCGGAATGTCGGCAGCGACGACCGGATGGAACTTGACCGTGCTGTCGTGATCATCGCCGCTGATGCGGCGCGCCCGGGCGATGATCCCCGCCTTGAGCAGGGTGAGGTCCGGGGTATCGAAAAAATAGATGTGACGCGGGGCGTCACTGTCGACGGTGAGCCCGTAGCGAGTCAGTACCCCATCGATCAGGGGGTCCGCGATGCTGGCCTTGAGCGTGATCGCATCGGCGGGCTGCCGGTCCACCTGATCGCGCTTGGCGGCCTCTTTCTTGGTCTCAGGTTTGGCGGCGGCGTTCTTCATGATGAGCATCCTCGTTGGGGCCTAAATGTGGCGAGCGATTGTAGCATCGCAGGGACATGGACGGCTGCGGGATGGCGAATGAAAATCAGCGTTCATAGGCGCCGTTCCAGACTGAAGGGTGGGCCTGGTGGGGCAGGAGATGTCATCAGATCTTCGGTATGAGCCGTGCGCGCCGGACCAAACGCGGTCGGCCGGGACGATAGCGGCGTTCTGGCGCCCGCTGGTGAGCGTGGCAGCGGCGGGCAATCAGCCTGATCATAGACTGGCGCTTTTCGGGGGGTGCGGGAACCTGGTCGCTCAGCCCGACAGCTCGGCCAAGGTGGGGGTCCGGACCGGGCGGGGTGTAACCTGCCGTGTGGCGCGCAGTTGCAGACCAGGCTCGATCAGCTCGGCGCCGAGGACGCGGGCATGCGCCAGGTCCTCCAGGCTGTCAACCCCGTCAAGCCACAAGGCGATGCCGTTGCGCGCCGGTCCCGCGTTGCCGTCGCGCTGCCAGGCCACGAGGTCACGGATATGGGGCGCCACCCAGCGGACGCCCAGCGCGCTCAGCAGGTCCCAGTCGGTATTGCGCAGGTTCGGGCGCGCCGCCAGCAGCCGGTAACCGCGACCCGTGAACTTCCTGGCCGTTGCCTGGAGATGGCTATCCACGTGCAGTGTCGGTGCGTCCAACCGCAGGACGATCTGGTGGGGGCCCAGCCCGAGTAGATGCAACAGGGCCTCGCAATCCCCGCCCTGGTGCTCCGGTCGGGCGGCGAGGTGCCGCAGATGCACATCCAGGACGAGCGACTCGCGCTTGTCATGCCCGTGATGCAGGTGGTTCAATGCATGGAAGGTGCGCAGAAAGCAGTCCAGAAACACCATGTCTTCGGCGTTCCAGGCCTGGACATGGAGTGACTCCGGGCGGGCCGGGTGGCCAGCCGCATCCCGGACCAGGAATCTGGCGCGTCGGCCGAACAATTCCCCGGTTGCGGTATGCACTGGGATCGGATTGGGCGTGAGGATCAAGCCGGCCACCTGTGCGGTCAGCAGGCCGCGGTGGAGTAGGTAACTTGCCCCCTGGCCGAGTAGTGCGTGCGGATGCAGTGCAAGCAACCGGACGTTGAAATAGTCGACGACGTTCGTCAGTGGCATGGCATGGTTCTCCCTGCGGTGGGATTGACTATACCCAATCGATGTTACAGGTCAGCGAGGAATGCCCGCCGCCGTGAGGCGGCGGGAGCGCCGACATTTTGTCGGCGATGGCGTGAAGCGCTGTTTGGTCGTCGGGAAAGAAACGCCCATTTAGATCAACCGCCAAACCGCTCACCGCCTGCGGCGGTTGGCCGACCGGATGTCGGCGCTCCCGCATGGCTGCTAGGCCGCCGCGATCAGGGGCTGCGGCGGTCGCACCAGCGCGCGCCCCGGGGGGAACTGGCAGGTGAAGCGCGAGCCTTTCCCGAGGGTGCTGGCGATTAGCAGATTTGCCTCGTGCCGATTGAGCACATGCTTGACGATGGCGAGCCCGAGTCCGGTGCCGCCGGCGGCGCGCGAGCGACCCTGATCCACTCGGTAGAAGCGCTCGGTGAGTCGGGGCAGGTGCTCAGGTGCGATGCCCTCGCCGTCGTCCGCCACGCTGAAGAGCGCCCCGTCGGCGTCCAGCGCCCAGCGGACGCAGATGCGGGTGCCGGGCGCGGTGTGGCGCACGGCGTTGTAGATCAGGTTGGAGAAGGCGCTGCGCAGCTCGACCTGATTGCCGATGAGCAGCAGCTCCGGGTCGACGCTGCACTCGATGCGATGCCGGCCGTCGCTCAGGGCCAGCGCCTCGTGGACGATGGGCTCCAGTTCGGCGGCCACGTCCACCGGCCCCTGCGCCGTGTCCTGGCCGTCCATCTCCAGTCGCGAGAGGGTGAGCAGGTCGTCTATGATGGAGCGCATGCGCTTGGCCTGGTGCTGCATCAGCGTGAGCGGTCGGCGGTGGTTGACGGGGGTGGCGGGGGCGTCCGCCAGGTTCTCCAGGAAGCCAGCGATAACCGTCAGCGGGGTGCGCAGTTCGTGGGAGGCGTTGGCCACGAAGTCGCGCCGGATCATGTTGAGGTGATAGAGCTTGGTGATATCGCGCGCCACCACCAGACGCTCGCCCTTGTGCTCGCCGAAGGGGGCGATGCGCAGTGAGACCATAAGCGCGCGGTTGTGTTCGGGGGTGATCTCCAATGGGCGCAGATACTCGCCGACCTCGATGAAGGGGGTCAGATCCGGTTGGGCAAGCAGTTCCGAGAGCCGCCGACCCTCGTCCCGCGGCCAATGGACGTCGAGCAAGGGGGCTGCCGCCGGGTTGGCCCATTCGATGCGTTGCAGCTTGTCCAGGATCACCAGCCCGTCCGGTACCGCATCCGCGGCCTGGCGGAAGCGCCGGGTAAAACGGACCTGGCGCTTGCGCCCCTTGCGCCCGCGCTGCTGGTAGCGCGCGAGGCTGCCGTAGACCTCGCCCCAGAGCCCGCGCGGGAAGGGTGGGCTCAGGCGCTGTCGGCGGCGGATCAGGTGCGTGAGCCGCACCAGGTGATAGAGGTGGCGCATCAAATAGGGCAGGGGCACCAGAGGCCAGACCCACGCCGGCGCCATGCCGAACAGGACCAGTGCCGCGCCGAGGGCGAGGGTAATTGCAAGGGCGGCGAGTTCAAAGCGCACGGTCGGGGTCAGGGCTTTTCAGAGAACCGATAACCGACGCCGCGTACCGTCTGCAACAGCCGGTCGTGCCCGGTCGTCTCCAGGGTCTTGCGCAGGCGCCGGATATGCACGTCGACCGTCCGCTCCTCTACATAGACCTGGTCGCCCCACACCCGATCGAGTAACTGGGAGCGGCTGAAGGCACGGTCGGCGTGGGTCATGAAAAAGTGCAGGAGGCGATACTCGGTGGGCGCCACCTCCACCGGCTGGCCCCCGGCGGTGACGCGGCGGCTGACATGGTCGATGTGCAGGCCCGCAATCTCGACCGTATCGGTCTCGTCCGGCCGGGCGCGCCGCAGGACGGCGTTGACCCGGGCGACCATCTCGCGGGGGGAGAAGGGCTTGGCGATATAGTCGTCCGCCCCGGTGTCCAGCCCCTGGATGCGGTCCTGCTCCTCGCCGCGGGCGCTGACCATGATGATAGGGATGGCGCGGGTCTTGGGGTTCAGTTTGAGTTGCTGGGCCAGTTCCAGCCCGGAGCGCCCGGGGAGCATCCAGTCGAGCAGGATCAGGTCCGGTTGTTCGGCGGTGAGGTACCGGCGTGCGTCGTCGGCGTGCCCTGCCTCCAGCACACGAAACCCCGCGCCCTCCAGGGCAAAGCGGATCACCTCGCGGATGTCCGGCTCATCGTCGACGACAAGGATGGTGGCCATGGTGTTGGGTCCTGGTGGGTCCGGTGGATGGTTGCCGGACTGCATTCTAGGCGAGCCGACGCCTAATGCGCGGGCTAATGCTAATGTGCCGCCCCGAAGCCCCGAAGGGGCGCGACATACCAGCCCCGGGCAACGCCCTGGGTATGAGGTATTAGAGATCCTAGCCCTGAAAGGGCGTGACAGACGAGTTTGCGTCGTTATGTCACGCCCTTTCAGGGCTAGGCCGATCACACGAATCTATCCCAGGGCGTTGCCCTGGGCTGGTATGTTCAACCCCGTTGGGGTTGGTACGCATGATTGAGTAGATCGGGTACTAGCCGGGGCGGTGGCGTAAGGTCTCGATCAGGATCTCGCGGTTGCGAAAGCGCACGTCTTTGCCCTCGGCGACATAGATCACCTGCTCGGCGATGGCGCCGGCGTGGCGGCCGATGTGTTCCAGCGCGTGGGCGATCTCGAAGAGCGCTCCCAGATTGGCCGCCGACAGGGGCACCTCGGAGGGGCTGCACAGTGCCGAATGGACGCCGTGGCTGGCCGCGATCAGCGCCGGCTCGTCCTCGAAGATGGTGAGGGCGGTTTGGCTGTCGAACTGGGCCACCGCGGTGATGCTGCGCTCGAACGCGCGGCGCACCAGTTCATCCTGGGTGCGCAGGGCGTTGCCGATCGGGAGCGGCAGCGCGGTGTCGTCGGCGCGGAAATCCAGGGCGCCGCGGGCGATCCGGGCGGCCTTGTCGGCCGCGCGCTCGGCCTCCCCGGCGATGCGGGCCAGCGCCAGGACGATGCGCAGATCCACCGCGGTGGGCTGGCGGCGGGT
>CAILVI010000236.1 GCA_903837595.1 uncultured Thiodictyon sp. | reverse complement strand
CTACCGGGATAGCCTCTGGGGCTGCTCCATCGACTTTCGCTTTCCAGTCGCCAAGCTGCTGCACTGGGACCGGCCCGCGCGTTGGGCGGAGCTGGAGCAGAGTGACAACCGCTTCGCGCTGGTGGTCATGGCCCAGATTCGCGCCAAGGACCGGGGCGATGCCGACCAGCGCCGGGCCTGGAAGCTGCGGTTGATCCGGCTGATGTATGATCGCGGCTACGATCGCGGCACGGTCCTGGAGCTGTTTCGGGTCATCGACTGGATGATCCGGCTACCCGCGGAGGCCGAGGCCGCCTTTCGCAAAGACCTCTACGACTTCGAGACGAGCAAGCAGATGCCCTATATCACGACTGTCGAACGTGCGGGAATCAAGAAGGGCCTTCGGCGGGGGCTCCAGCGGGGGCGCCAGCAGGGGGTCCAGCAAGGCGAGGCCGCATTGCTCCTGTGGCTGATCGAGAAAAGGTTCGGCGCGGACGTCGCGCAGCGCTGTCGCGGCCGGGTGGAAACCGCCGGCAGCGACGACCTGCGGATCTGGTCGGAGCGCATCCTGACGGCGGACAGCATTGCGCAGGTGCTCGACTGAGCGAGCAAGTGGGCTGAGAGGTTGTGAAAGAAGATAATGGATTAGGCTCAATTAAATTCTCTTTCGCTTTCGAATTTCATTGAGCCTGGCCCCTTATCCCCTTGGACGCCCCGGCCCCTTGGAACAGACTTGAGAAAGACACCTCCGCACAAGGAGAAAGGACCCGACATGATTACCACAACCCAGATCCGCGAGCAGTTGAAGCAGGAACTTCACCAGATACCAGACGGCAAGCTTGCCGAGATTCTGGACCTCGTTCACTACTTTCGCGTAGGCGTCCAGATGGAACAGCGCGGCGGCGTCAACAGCGAGCCACTTCCCGCGACTACCGACGAGCAACTCCTGGACGAACTCCGCGCCTTCATTCGTCGGCCCAACGCCGCACCGCTGGGCGAGTTCCGGCTGAACCTGGAAGGTTATCGCTTCGACCGCGAGGAAGCGAATGAGCGTTGAGTACTTCCTCGATACGAATGTCCTTCTGTACCGCTACTCCGATCAGGATATCGACAAACGCCGAATTGCCGCCAACCTGCTGGAGAGCGGACGGGCCATTGCGAGCGCCCAGGTATTGAACGAATTTTGCAACGTGACGCGCAAGAAATTCCCGGCCTCGTATACCAAAATCGAGTCCACTTTGACTGAAATTAAGAGGCTACTGCCGATTATGCCGTTGGACTTCATCGATACCATGAGCGCCGTCCGCATCTCGTCCCGCTACCAATACAGCTTCTACGACTCGCTGATCCTGGCATCCGCGCAGCGGCATGGTTGCCGCGTGGTACTCTCCGAAGATATGCAGAGCGGCCAGACGTTGGATAGTGGCGTTCGGATTTGGAACCCGTTTTCGATCTAACTCGACTTTGAGGACTTTGAGCGGCAGGTGTTGGATTGCAGGACCTGACCTAAGGGCGCGCTGTCCAGGGCTTTGGCCCGCGTTTCATTCGACGGGAATTAAGTAAACTGTCCCCGGAATTCGCAACACATCATTGGTCTCAAATCGAGGAGCAGAGAGCATGCGGTTCGAGGTTAAGATTCTGCAGCAGGACATTCCAAGACTCGTTGATCAATTGGTTCAGATCACTGGAGTCGAAGCCTGGAGAAAACGATTCACTTGGCTTGAGCAGGAATCTCGCGAGAACCAGCATATGCGGGAGTGGCTCTCCGAACGTTGCGGGATTGAGATTGCTCTTATGGAGGCTGTGGCTACGGGCGAACTCAAGGATCCTGCGTCGTATAGATTGGACTTGGCTGGCCGATACGAACTTGCCGCATTTGCTGCTGGAGTTGGGGCGATCCATGCGCGTTTGTCGGCGGCCGGAAAAAATCGACTCCGCGGGCAAATCGTCGACGGACTGAAGACAGACAAGGGTCTCTTGCCTTTGCAGCACGAGGTTTCAACGGCTGTCCACCTTGTGCATAGTGGATTCGATGTTTGCTTCCACGATCTTGAGTCGGGCGGTGGGTTTGACTTCCTGGCCGAACGAGATGGGCTTGCCGTCGAGGTTGAGTGCAAGGTCTTCTCAGGCGATCTTGGTCGAAAGATTCACAAGCGGGCTCTGGCGAAACTCTTCCTTAAGATTCGTGGCCGGCTTATGAGCGTGCTCTCCGGACTGCGCACAGGTTTGCTCGTTAGGATAACGTTTCCCGTTCGTCTCAGCAGCTCCGATGCGCAGCATGCTGCGGTGAGTCGTGCGCTTGAGGAAAGCCTGCTCTCCGCAGATCGATGTAAATCTGACGAGTGCTCTGTCGCAGTGTCGGAGTTCAGTGTCGCGAGTGGGCCATTCTCAAGTGCGGCACGTGGCGTTGTTAGCCCGTCAGACGCACGACAGTTTGTG
>CAILVI010000235.1 GCA_903837595.1 uncultured Thiodictyon sp. | reverse complement strand
CGGGGCCGCCATCCCCAATCCCACAGCACACGGATTGTCACCCCGTCTCGATCGGGACGTACGAATGGTCGTAGGCGGCCGCCATCCCCAATCCAACAGAACAAGGATTGAAACATCAGATCGTGAAGAAGCACGGCTGGACCGGTTGGACCGCCGCCATCCCCAATCCAACAGAACAAGGATTGAAACCCCAAGGGGATCGACTACGGTTGGAACCACATGCCGGGCCGCCATCCCCAATCCAACAGAACAAGGATTGAAACAATATCGCCGAGGGTGTGAGCCTCGACCGCCTGGTGGCCGCCATCCCCAATCCAACAGAACAAGGATTGAAACGATCATACCGGCTAACCGCAATTCGTGCGCAGTAGGCCGCCATCCCCAATCCAACAGAACAAGGATTGAAACTCGTTTGGCGCTAACGCTGAAAAAGCTGTCGCGTTTGGGCCGCCATCCCCAATCCAACAGAACAAGGATTGAAACCTCGCTATACACTGCGCGGTTACTCGCTATACGCTGGGCGCCATCCCCAATCCAACAGAACAAGGATTGAAACCATTCATTGTGCCAACTCCGCGCTATAGCCATGAGTATTGCCGCCATCCCCAATCCAACAGAACAAGGATTGAAACAAAACTGGGCCTTGGTCATCGTCCCGGCCACCGAGGTCGCTTGGTCGGCCGGCAGGCCAGTCGACTGGGGGCGCCGCACCGCAGTGAGATTGTGAAAGTATTCGCTACGTGTTGCAGTCGTAGCCTGGATGGAGCGCGGCGGAATCCAGGTATCGGCGTCAACTCACTGTTTCATAATGCCTCTGCGATGCCGTCCCCGGATTCCGCTGCGCTCCATCCGGGCTACATCGGGCACGCTCCGAATATTTTCACAATCTCAGTGCGGCCCGGCCCCTCCGCAGCCCCGACACCGTGGCCGTTGGCGAGATCGCGCCGCACTGGGGTGCGGCGCTCCCAGGATGGGATGCGACCGCTCTTGCGTGGTCGCGGGGGGCCCGCGCTCGGGATGCGACGCTCCTGTGCCTTTCCCCAGGCTCAACGGGCCGTGCTTATGCGGCTGGAGCATGTGCTTGAACCTCTGAAGCACGTGCTTGAGCAGCTGGGGACAGCATCATTAAGTTTATGATTAAAAAAGGATTATCTGGCTCGCTTTGTCCCCAGCCGCGGCAGCACGTGCTTGGATCGTTCCCGCACGTGCTTGAATCGTTCCCGCACGTGCCTGGACCGTTCCCGCACGTGCTTGGATCGTGCCGGCACGTGCTTTAGCCGTTTCCGCACGCGCTTGGGCCGTTGCAGCACGTGCTTGGATCGCTCCAGCACCTGATTGGATCGTGCCGGCACGTGCTTGCGTCGCGGGGGACAGCGCCGCCGCGGCAGGGGGCAGGCATGCCACCCCGCGGGAACGTGCCGTTGGGATGCGAAGCAGTCATCCGCAGTGCGGCAGTCAGTCGCGATTTTTTTTCGCCATCCCTTGAAAAACGGCTGATCTTGGTCTATAGAATCTGTGTCATAGGCATCGTAACAGGATGCCGCCCTCCAGCTTCATCTACTCTTAGAAGGAGGTCCTGCCATCATGCGCACACGACACTACTTCCCGCAAGCCGAGACCGACCGCATCAACTGGCTGAAACATTATATCGCTAGGCTTTTGAAACATGGGCCGCGCCTTGGCTTAGGCGCCGAGGAGATGGCCGCTACCCAGGCGGACATCGATTATCTTATCTGGGTCTTCGTCATCTGGAACCCGGCCATCCAGCAATACTCAGTGGATGCCACCACCGCCAAGGGCTTCCTGACGACCGGCACCGATGACGATCCAGTCCAGCTGCCCACGCTCGCCGCCTTCGCCGATCCGCCGCCGGCCGTCCTGCCCGGCGTGTTCAATCGGTTGTTCAACCAGGTGCAACGGCTCAAGCTGCACCCTGCCTACACCGAGGCCATCGGCCAGGACCTGGGTATCCTGGGCAGTAGCGGCATCCCCGATGAGGCTCCACCCACCTTTACCCTCACGGTGGAGAAGCTCTCCGATCGGACCCGGGTGTGCATCGACTATCCGAAGCATGGCCATGGCGGGGTGGTCGTTGACAGCCGCATCAACCAGGGCGACTGGTTGCCGCTGGGTCATTTCACCCAAAAGACCATCCATGACGACCGGGCGCTCGTGGTCGCCGGAACCCCTGAGAGCCGCGACTACCGCCTGCGCTGGTGGGACAAGGACGAGGCCCATGGCGAATGGAGCCTGGTGCAGACAGTGTTGGTGGGGGCTTGAGCCGTACCACGGCCCAAGCCCCGAAGGGGCGTGCTAGAGCAGCCCAGGGCAACGCCTTGGGGTGGCTCAGGAGAAGAGGAACACCGCGGCACTGACGGCACAGGTCCACCGCCCATCGGGGTCGCCCTGCGTGGCCGCGGTCATCGACAGACTCTCGATCACCAGGTGGCTGTGCTCGTAGATGCTGCGGCGCTCGTTCCAGGCGACCTCAGGATCCAGTTCGAGCCCGAGGGAGCTCGCGAGCATACTGGCGGCAAGGTCTTCGGCATGGTCCCCGCTCTGTGCGTCCGTTTGGCCGAATCCGTGGTGTTCCGAGATGTATCCATAGCCATCGGGGTTCGCGGGTCGGGCGAGTCCGACGCTGGCATGGATACGGCGGCCGGGCTCGTTGGTCTCGATCCGGGCCATCACACAGAAGGTGATGTCGCCGGGCTTCAGCGCCTCCACCCCGACCTCGCGGGGGATCACGGTGCATTGGGGCGGGACGATCGAAGAGACATAGACCAGGTTCTGCTGCTCGATGTCAGCATCGCGCAGGGCCAGCTCGAAGGCGGTCAGGGCGTGGCGGTGAACGCCGATGCCCCTGGTCAAAAACACGCGCACAGGTGTCGGAAACACAGTCGATTTCTCCTGACAGTCACGGCGGTATGAGGATACCGCCGGCACGATCGGCAAGCCGATCAATTGTGATATGTTCCGGGGCATTTTAGCGACTGGCGTTGGCCAAACCATGACCCCCACCTTTGCCATCCCGCCCAGCTTTCTTGGCAGCACCCTGGCCCCCGCCGCGGCGCGCATCTGCGTGGCCGGTGTGCCGTTGGACCTTGGTACCACCAACCGCGCTGGGGCCCGCGAGGGGCCACTGGCGGTGCGCCGTGCCAGCCGCATGCTGGTCGACGGCGACAACCCGTCGAACTGGCGGGACCCGCGCACCCTGGGGTTCGCGGATGTCGGCGACTTCGCCATTGCCCTCGGTGACCTCCCGGGCTCCCTATCGCTGATCACCGAGCAGGCGGCTGCATATGCCCACCTGGTCACCATCGGCGGCGACCACAGTATCACCTTGGGTCTGCTGCGGGCGCTGGCGCGGCGGTGCGGACCGGTCGGGCTGGTGCACTTCGACGCCCATGTGGATACCTGGCCCGACAGCTTCGGTCAGCCACTCGGCCACGGCTCGGTGTTCTACCGGGCGATCGTCGAGGGCCTGGTCGATCCGCGGCGGATGATCCAGATCGGCATCCGTTCGCCCGTGGAGCGCGCCGTTTACGATTGGACCCTGGCCCACGGCGTGCGCATCGTCAGCGCCGAGGAGGTCCACGAGACCGGACCGCGGGCCGTCGCCGCTCAGGTGCATGCGGTCCTCGCGTCCGGCCCGGCCTATCTCTCATTCGACATCGATGCCATCGATCCAGGCCAGGCGCCCGGCACCGGCACCCCCGAGGTCGGCGGACTGTTCACCTGGCAGGTCATGGCGATCCTCAAACGGCTGGAGGGGATCGACTTGCGGGGCATGGACTTAGTCGAAGTCGCCCCCGCCTACGACACGGCTGAGATCACCGCGTTGGCCGGCGCCGCGGTGATCTGGCAGTACCTCTGTCTGCACCCCTGAGCAAAGGGTACCAGGCGACTTTTTGATTGCGGAAGGGGCCAGGTCGACGGGGCGGTGCGGGAACGCTCGCGCCTCGGGCGCGCCTGGCACCGACCGCGCCCCGCGGCGCCCGCGAACAACGCGATAGCGCAAAGTCCTTGCGGTTTTTTAAGGGTTGACGAACGAGTATTGGCTAATATATATTCCGCCCGGATTTTTAACCAACTAAAATGCTCAACCTTCATGAGGACTCAATGAGAAGTCATCTCATCTCTATTGTCATCGGACTGGGTTTGGCTACTGCGAGCCAGGCTGCCACGTTCGGGCCAGTCGAAAATTTCGATGTCGTCAATGACACCGGAAAAACCGCCCACGGCTTTGAGATCGAGCTGGATGACTTGCAACAGTCAGAAATCACTTCTATTTTTGGCGATGCATCACGCTGGCCTAATATGGAACGCTATGGCGCTCCCACCGTCGTCGAATACCCCGATTCAGCCTCAAACAGAACCGGCAAGAGCGTCAAGATTACCTATCAGGCAACCTATAATGGCTCCTGGAATGTGGGCACTCCCTCTGGAACCCTGCCCGTCAGTCCGAGTGACAGCTGCTGGCCGTATGGTGCGCCTACGTATGGCCCTGACTATCCCTGCGACCACTTCGGTGTCAGTACGTCGGTTCCCGCGGCCAACGTCAAATATTCCTGGTTGCTGGAAGGAACTCCCGGATCCTCGAATCTTGTTTATCAGGATTCAGGGGTTCCCGCCCCGCAGTGGAATGTCGTACCGCAAGCACCGATCAATAATGTGCCCCAACCGCCCAAGGTCAACGTGGTGGTCGCCGCGCCCAAGCCTCAGAATTATGAATTTGGAGAGGCACGTTGGGTGAAGGTCACCGCTACTGGCACGCGCAAAGACGTCGCCGTGGAAGACTTGATGGCGGAAGGCAAGGTGATCAAGGACGCCAAGACCCAAACCCAAGTGGAGTGGTAGTTACTGCAGGTCGATGCGGGTAACGCGGGCTCCGGTCAAATCGACCTCACCGGCGTGGCTCTGGATAAGGAAGCGACCGGCGTGGTCTATCGCTTCGAGTTCTACAAATATACGGGTGCGCACGATCCTGAAACCTATGAGGCGAAGGCGAAGACCTCCGACACCCCCCAGCAACCCGATCCGGCCGACCTGGGGCCATTCATTGTGGCCCAGATGGCGGGGATCAACTTCGACGGTCAGGTCCCACCATTGCCGGCTCCGCCTGCCGCGCCAGCGATTAATGCGAGTATTCCTGATGCAGTATTGAACATCAGCTATAGTGCCAAGATCGATGCCTCGGCGTCCGATCCTGCCGATATTCTCACGTACTCTGTGACCGGTCTGCCGGCCGGATTATCGGTGGATGGGAGCACGGGCATTATCAGTGGCCAGGTAGGCGATCCGGGTCTGGTTGGTCAGGTATTTACACTGAATATCAATGTGGCTGACGTCACCAATGGCTTCAATACCTCCATTGCGACACCGTTCAGCGTCGTCGATGGGCAAGTCACGCTGGCGGCGGGGGATCAGATCGGAACCGTCGGACAAGCATTTGCGTACCACCTGAGTGCGACCGGTGGTACCGGTGTTTTTGAGTATTCTCTGATCGGGGGCCCCCTGCCGGATGGCTTGGCGCTGGATGCCCTGACCGGCATCATCTCGGGCACCCCCACAACGGTGGGAACCTCGGCATTGACCCTATTGGCCATTGATTCCTTGGGCTATGGCAGCGACAGCGTGCCATTGACCATCACGATCAATGACGCGGCACCGGTGGTTCCCGATGTAGTGGCGTGCTCCGGCACCAACGAGGTGATTACCAATGCCGTCAACGTCCGTGCGGCCATCGTTGAAACCCGCGGCGGTCCCAACAACGGGGGGCCGGCAATTCAGATCGCCAAGGCGACGACCACCATTGTTCCGCCTTTGGACGTGAATACCTTCTTTGCGGGTGGCAACTTGATTACCTACAGCGGCACGCTTTCCCAAGGGGTTTGTGTCTCGGACACGACGTCGATTTCCCAAGGGTTGACCCTTGCCAATGTGCCGGCTCAAACCGTCAACTTCGCCACGACCATCACGCCGGTTCCGGTCGTCATCTCGGGGGGTGTCGCGCCCTACACGATCAGCGTCGGCAACCTGCCGCTGGGTTTCTCGCTCGCGGGCACCGACATCGTGGGCGCTTCAATCTGGGTCGGCACCACACCGGTGACCCTCTCGGTCAGCGATTCCAATGGTCAGTCCACTTATCAGACGTTTGATTTTACGGTCAATCCGCCCGCCGGCATCGTGCTGGGCGCCACCAATGTTCCCACGACGGGCCAGGTGGGTACTGCGTTCAATGGTTCGGTCAGTGCAACGGGCGGCTACGGCTCCCTAAACTGGACTGGAGCGGGCCTGCCGACAGGCGTCTCGATCTCGGCTGCTGGCATCCTCTCCGGGACGCCATCCGTCGCGGGGGCCTTCACCCCGGTGTTGAAAGTGACCGACGGCGCCGGTCAGGTGGCCACGGTGAACGCCTCGGTGGTCATTGCCGCCGCCCCGGTGGTGAATCCCCCGCCGGCGGCATCGTGCACCGTTCCCAAGGGCGCCATTAAGAGCGCGGCCAAGAGCGTGATCACGGCCGTGAATGGAACCACGCTCTCGACCCAGGCCGGCACCACGCTCAGTATCCTGCCGTGCGCGGCGATTCAGTGGAATCGGACCAGCCACGTTTACCGAGTCGGTGACCGGATCGAGTGGAAAGGTTGGAAGGATGGGGCCGTGGTGGATGTCTATAACGCAACACTGAACTGATTCCTGACCCACTCAGGAAACTAAAAGGGAGGCTGCAACGCCTCCCTTTTTTTGTCCACTGAATCTCCGTCGCCGCCCGATCCGTCGGCGCCCGTGCTCACGCCACGATAGTCGGCATAGGCCGTGCCGACGAGCACCGCGGAGCCCCCAAGGGCCACGGCAATCGCCAGCTCCTCGGTGGTGGGTGCGTGCATGACGCGGGCGAGGCGTTGGCGGGCGCCCTTGAGTGCGCGGTCTCCGGCCCGCGCAGCGGGGCGCGGACGAGCAAATACAGGCCGGTGCCCGCGAGGATCAGGGTCGTAACAGTGTTTACGAGACCTGGGTGGGAAGGGCCGCGCCAGCGCGGTCCGCCGGCGGTGGATCGGGTGCTCGAGGCGCGCCGGGCGACGCAGTGAATACCCGAACCATCAGCAACGCAGGCAGTATAGACACGGGGAGAACCCTTTGCATGGCGGCGGGGTTGGTCCAAAGGCAGGAGCAACTGGTCGGCTAGACACGTTATGATTGGCGCAACGAGACCCCCCCAAAGGCAGCCGCCGATGCGACGTGCTCCCGAGGAAATCGCCGCCTCCTGACGGCACTGTTCGCCGGAATTCCCCGGAGCCGCACCAATGCCCGCTGATACCTTCTCCTGGCTGCACCTGACCGACCTGCACTTCGGCCTCAAGGGCCAGGGCGGGCTGTGGCCGACCCTGCGCCAGCCCTTCCTGGATGATTTGGCCCGGCTGCACACGCACACGCCTTCGCCGCCTGGCGCGACTGGTGGGACGGTGCCCAGCACCGCCCGGCGGGGATCGCCACCGGCGCACTCCCCGGCGACCTGGCCATGACCCTCACCAAGGGCGGGCGGCGCATCG
>CAILVI010000234.1 GCA_903837595.1 uncultured Thiodictyon sp. | reverse complement strand
GGCGCGGCCGGGGCCAGCGTCACGGCCGGCGAGGGCGCGGCGGGGGCGGGAGGCGCCGAGGGCCTGGTTGGTGAAGGCGCCGACCAGGAGGTCGTCAGCGGAGTTGGCGCAGGCGGCCTCCTCGCTGTAGGACTGGGACGCCAGGCGCTCCTGGGCGTGCTGGGCGGCGCTGAGGTCCTGGGGTGCGGTGCTGGGCCGGCCCTGGTCGTCACAGCCCGGCGCGCGGCCCTCGTGGGCGGCCAGGAGGTGCGTGGCGAGGTCGGCGGTGTTGGTGGCCAAGGTGCGGATGGGGCGTGGGATCGGCTCCCAGTCGCACTCGGGCCAGGGGCAACGAATGGGCGGGAGCGAGGTCTGGGCAGGCGCGCGAGTCATCGTGGTAGGAAAGAGCGTACTACGTGGTACGTGCTAGATCAAGCGTTTTTCGATTCCGGGGCCGGCGGGGGAGGGCGGGACGGCTAACCAACCAGTTGACAGGCGTTCAGTGTAGGTCTAACCGATGGTTTGTTTAGCCTCGTCGAACCTAATGGGGAGTGTTCTCGACGGTAAATCGCGATTCACTCGCCCGTGTTTTTCCAGAGGTCGGTATTGCAGCGACGGTAGTTCGCTGGCGCCGAAGGTACATAGTGTGTTTTCATGGGGTTACAAGGTCATTCACTATCCTACGGGCAGATGGGCGACCAAAAAAAGTTCTAACCGTCGGTCAGTGAAAGCCATTTTCAGTTTGTTTACGCAGAACTTTCCGTTTACACTTGCAATTACCTACACTTGCAAGGTTCGCTCATTCTCTCCAAGTATTGCCGAGCCGGTACAAGTGTCCCTGGCCTCCGAGTTCTGCCAGAACAGAGAAAAGGGCTATTTTCGCCCTTTTCCGAAATCCGGCACGGCTCCTGCAAGAGGAAAACCCTCCAATCCACCCCTTATCCACCTCCCATCGCCGCCCGCACTGCGCCTCCAGCCCCGGCCCCAAAGCCCCCGCCGCGGGCGTTATGCGCCCGGCTTCAAGTCCTCTGCCGGCCCGCATTTCGCCCTTTTAACTGGCAGTCCGGCCCCAGTGCCACACTGCGCGCTCGGGCGGGCGGTCTGGCAGTTCGGCCTGCACGAATCGTGGACGCTGGTCAGGATGCCGGTCAGGCCCATTTCCACTATACTAAACACATTAACGAAACCGCCCTCGCCCGTCGCTGTCGTTTTTAATAAATCCGGGCCGCGCCGAACAAACCCGATTTTCCGTGGGTTGGCAGGCCGCAAATCGAGGGGTGTAATTCTACCTCCCAGCTGCACGGCCCGCGCTCGCCCGCCGGTCAGTCTTGCCGGGCTCCGGTCCGGCGGTCTGGCTCCCCCGTAGCTGGTACCTGGTACGTGGTGCGTGGTGTATACCGTGTACTACCTGCTACCTACTACCTACCATGCCGCCTGCCCCGTTCAGCTCCCTGACGCCCGGTTCACTATACTGAACCCCGAGCGCTTCAGCTCCGAGGGCGCTGGTGCGGTTGCGGCCGGTGATGGTGCCGTTCAGGACGGTGACCGGCGCGTTTACTATCCTGAACCTGCCGGCCCGGGGCTGCCCATTGGGGGCTCGCTCATCGGGGGCCGCCCATCGGGGTCTCGCCCATCGGGGACCGGCCGGCCCGGGGCTGCTCCGCCGGCGGCTCGCCTCCGTCCGCTCCGGCGGGGTGTGCTCGGCTAAGCGTTAGCCGGCGCTCGCGCTTGGGCGCGTGCGCTGCGGTCCGGGCGCCGCTCTCCGATCGCCGGCCTGGTAGCGGCTAGGAGCCCGTTTGCCATCCGCCCGCGCGCCTTCCCGCGGCGGCGCTGCGCGGCCGGCGCCCGCGGTTCCCTCCCTCCCCCTCCGGCGCTACTCTCTTTCGGCCCTCTTGACTACCTTGCCCTACCTGTGCGATGATGTAGGCATGACATTCAAGACGGCTGACGAGGCGGCGCGCGAGCGCGTGCATGTGGCACTGCACATTCTGTGGACGACGGCGGTGGGGACGCTGGGGTACGTGAAGAACGAATGGAAGGAGCTGGAGGCCGCCATCTACTCCTGGCTCTCGCGCCCGCGCAGCTAGCGCTGGGCAGCGGGGGTGAGTGAGGACGGTCTCGGTTAGGCCAGGGCGAAGCACGCGGCGGCCTTGCTCACGCCGCTGGTCCAGGGGTTGGTGGCGAGCCCGGCGGCCGCGGCCAGGTACTCCAGCTCGGGGGTGGTGAAGGCGCGCTGGAAGGTCTGCTGGCTGGTGACGAAGCCATCGCTGTAGGGGCGCCAGTGGCGCGAGCGTGAGGTCGCGAGGTCGGCCGGGTTGCGCGCGGTGATGACCATGATGCCGCCGGGGGCCAGGTAGCTCGCGGCGGCGTGGATGGCGGCCACGCGCTCGGCGGGGTAGGGCAGGACGTTGACCACGTAGTTGACGAACACCCAGTCGAAGGTGCCACGGGGCGGGTGGGGGTAGTGGTAGGGGTCGTAGCGGTGGGCGTGGAGCCCGTGCTGGGCAAAGTAGGCGGCGTCGGCGCCGTAGCCGCAGCCGAAGTCGCGGATGGTGGCGCCGGGGCGGACCTGGCCGCTGGCGAGCAGGGCCTTGGCGGGCGCGGAGGGGCCGGTGCGGTGGATGGCGGTGCGCTCGGGATGCAGCGCGCTGCGCGCGCTGGTGTCGGAGGAGAAGCCGGAGGAGAAGCCGGAGGGACCGGAGGATTCCAGGGAAGTCGCAACCCGGGCCTGAAT
>CAILVI010000233.1 GCA_903837595.1 uncultured Thiodictyon sp. | reverse complement strand
GGGCCATATCCCGCTCGATCAGCCCAAAAATTTCGGACTCATCGAGCGCATTCTTCATCCCGGTGTCCGTCGGGGGGACAATCTGAATTGCGCCCAGCACGAGCATCGGCGCCACGAATCCGGACCAAACCCAGCGGGTGAACCGATGGTTGAACGCTTCACCGATCGCCGCCGTGGCCGCGACCAGCAGGGCAAGCAGAACCACATCGACCTGATTCCACCAACTAAGCTGCCGGCAGGCGAATCCGATGGCGACGAACACCGGTCCCAGCGCGACGGCGAGGGACACCCGGGATGCCATTCCCGTCTGGCGGCGCAGGACCAACCATCCCGCCGGGAGCACCAGCAACACCGGCAGCACCGTGGCCCAAACCTTGGGGGTAATGAAGTCATCGACCAGCCAGCCCCATAGGCTGGTCTCCCGCACGTCGCCCGGCAGTCTGGTCAGCCGGAACGAGGACAGATCCACCTCCAGAAACCCCAGGCTGCGGGTCCGCCACATCGCAACGGGCACCGCCACAAGGGCCGCGGCCGCCAGCACGAGGACGACAATTTCCCGGAGGCTCCAGGAAGGTTTGCCCCGCTCGATCCAAGCCACCGCCCGCACCAGTACCGCGCCCCCACCCAGCCACGCCAGTCCGTAAAGCGGGTGATTGACCCGCAGCTGCCATGACCCCAGATGCGCGGGGAAGTACTCGATCAGGTAAACCCCAAGGCTGGTCGCGGCCCCTCCCAGCGCCCAAGCCCCCCACGGCAGGGGCCCCCGCGCCCCAGCCGGGTTTCCCTTCGCGTCGCCACGGTGAACCCAGGCCGCGATCAGTCCGCCCAAGGCGATCCCGATGAGGATAGGTACCTCACTGGTCACGCTGATCCACAGTCCAAGGCCGCCCATGAGGCCGGCGACAAAGAACCAGCGCCGCGCCCGATCACCCGCGTCCGCCGCCGCCGAATACGCTATGCGGATCCCGGCCAGCAGGGGAAGCACACTCCAGAACACACAAGCCCGCACCAGTCCCTGATCGCCAGGCACTCCCGGCAAAAATCCCGCAGCGAACGGGAAAATGGCCGCCATTCCGATCGAAAGCAATGCGGCTGGATAAACGCCGAACTGCCACGCCACAAAAATCGTGGCCCCCCCCAGGAAGAGCAGCTGCAGCAACGGGTCGGCAAACAGCGCCGCCTTCTCCACGGCCGGCCCGGGCGGGCGGCCGGAAATCACATGGTCGAGCCACGCGACCACTCCCAGCCACCAACGATAAGGCGAAGCTGAGGACACCTCCCGGCCGAACGGCGCATTCTCATAATCAATGTGCCGCACCCGCCATTCCCGGCGAGCGAACATTTGCCGGGTCTGGTCGAGCCACTCATAGCTGATGCCGTCGTGCTCCGGCACAATCAACCGGGGTTGCCAGCCGGCGTAACCGGCCGGCTCCGCCGCGGACCGTTCGGCAATTCCAGACACATATTCAACCCGCCGCACCCGCAGGGCATTGGTCCAGATCAGGAATCCGAAGGCACAGAGCGGGAATGCCACCCAGGCACAGGAAGAAAGTCGGAATGGGTTGCTCACTGGGGTCACTGCATTTGCCGCAGGTTTCGGAATCACGCAGGCAATCGCACAAAGAAGTATGGGGCAAGCAAAGTTCGGATTCCACGAGCTGGCCAAACTTTGCTTGACTCCCCGGAGCGAGGTTCGTCCCATCGCCGCCCGACCATGTCAGCCGCCGAGAATCGTAAGCGCCCCGGGGTGCGGGCTGCCGCCAGGCATGCCGTCCGCTGCGGAATGCTGGCCGGGGCCCTTTTCGCCGGTCTGGCCGCCTGGGCGGCGGATCCTGCAGGCAGCATCACGGAAACGCCGCTCGCACCGCACCCCTTTCCACGCGGGAAAACCATGTTCGTCCAACTCGCGCCCGAAGCGACCGTGGGCGAGTCGGTGGCAAAGCCCTTGACTTATTACGACAACAACGTGGTGGGCACGGTGCGGCTGCTAGAGGCCATGGTCGAATGCGACGTCAAGACACTGGTGTTCAGCTCGTCGGCCACGGTCTATGGCGATCCACAGCGCTTACCGTTGACCGAAGACCATCCGGTCTCGGCCACCAATCCCTATGGCCAAACCAAGCTGGTGATCGAGGGCATGCTGCGCGATCTGTTTCAAAGCGACGCCACGTGGCGCTTAGGGCTGTTGCGCTACTTCAATCCGGTAGGCGC
>CAILVI010000232.1 GCA_903837595.1 uncultured Thiodictyon sp. | reverse complement strand
GGCCAGTCGCACCGGTGGCACCGGTATCGCCCTTCAGACCTTGCGGCCCGGCAAGCCCTTGCGGACCCTGCGCCCCGGCGACGCCTTCCGGACCTTGCGGGCCAATGGCGCCGGTATCACCCTTCAGACCTTGCGGCCCGGCGACGCCTTCTGGACCTTGCGGGCCAGTCGCGCCGGTATCGCCCTTCAGACCCTGCGGTCCGGCGAGCCCTTGCGGACCCTGCGCCCCGGCGACGCCTTCCGGGCCTTGCGGGCCGGTGGCGCCCGTATCACCTTTCGCACCCGGCAAACCGGTTGCGCCGGTATCGCCCTTCATACCCTGCGGTCCGGCGAGTCCTTGCGGACCCTGCGCGCCGGCGACGCCTTCGGGACCTTGCGGGCCGGTCGCGCCGGTCGCGCCGGTATCACCTTTCGCGCCCTGGGCTCCTGCGGCGCCTTCCGGACCAATCGCGCCGGTATCGCCCTTCGGACCCTGCGATCCGGTGAGTCCTTGCGGACCCTGTACGCCGGCGACGCCTTCGGGACCTTGCGGACCGGTCGCACCGATTGCGCCGGTGTCACCCTTCGGACCTGTCAAACCGGTTGCGCCAATATCACCCTTCAGACCGGTCAAACCGGTTGCGCCCATATCACCCTTCGAACCTGTCAAACCGGTTGCGCCCGTATCGCCCTTCGGACCTGTCAACCCGGTTGCACCGGTATCGCCCTTCGGACCTTGCAAGCCGATTGCGCCGGTTGCGCCGGTTGCGCCGATTAGACCCTGCGGCCCGGTGAGCCCTTGCGGACCCTGCGCCCCGGCGACGCCTTCCGGACCTTGCGGGCCAATGGCGCCGGTATCACCCTTAGGCCCGGGTTCACCCTGTGGTCCAGCGGGTCCTTGAGGACCGACGGACCCAACCGTCCCACCGATGTTCAGAGGCCAATTGACTGCTTGCGGGCTGCCATCATCCACCGTGAGCAGATAGCTACCGGGGGAAGGCGGCTGCCATCCCAACTTGACGTGGTCGTTGTCGTACTCGCGAATCTGTGCCTGCGCCTGCCCATTGATGCTAACGGCAGGAGGGCGGCGGCAGTTCTGCTTTCTGCAGAGGGACGCCCCCTTGATGGTAATGAGCGCCGGTGATACTGATTGATCTACCGTTACACTGTAGATCTCCGGCGCCGCGTTGGTCACGGGCGAGTGGTCGGCCAGCGCCGGGGCCGCGCCGACTCCGCAGAGTAGCCCGAGCAGAATCGATAGCTTACGACGAGGAAACAGGGCGTGCGTATTTGTGTTTTTCATGGTCATTCTTCGTTGATCTGGGAAAGCGTGGATCCAGCCGGGCGGCCAGCCTTGCTGCGCGAACACATGAGACCCGGATACAGGTTAGGCGAGAACCTGTTAAGGAAACGTGAAGCCGCGCACGCTCTGCGTCTGAAAGTGACTTCTTTTGCAATCGGCCATGCAGTTTGCAGTCACCACCCGAGCCACACGGACCCTAGAGGGGGTTTTGCATGAAAAACAATCTCTTGGCGAGCCTGGCGCCGTGGCGTGAAAAATTCCAGGATTTCGGATACAGTAGAAAATATTATTTCCATTATTTCCTTTATACCCATAGCATTGCGCTAAGCGCCATGACCGCCTCACCGCGCATCCTCATCGTGATCGCCACTCAGACGCTGACCCGGCTCGCGGGCGGGCGGGTTGTGGCCGAATATCCGGTCTCCACCGGTGCCAATGGCGTCGGGGAGTTGCGGGGGAGCGGCTGCACGCCGCGCGGCCAGCACCGGGTGCGGCTGCGCATCGGGGCGGGCTGCCCGGTCGGGACCGTATTTCGCGCCCGGCGCCCCACCGGCGAGGTCTACGGCCCGGAACTGGCCGCGGCCTGCCCTGACCGGGATTGGATCTTGACCCGCATCCTCTGGCTCACCGGTTGCGTGCCCGGCCGCAACCGCGGCGGTCAGGTGGACACGCTGCGCCGCTTCATCTACATCCACGGCTGCCCGGATGCGGCGCCGATGGGCACACCCCGCTCACACGGCTGCATCCGCATGCGCAACTCCGACCTGGTGGAACTGTTCGACGCCACCCCGGCAGGGACCCCGGTGGAGATCCGGGAGTGCGCTCCTGAGCACAGTCCGCTACCCCTCCTGGGTTAGCCGCAGTGTTGCCGCGCCGCGCACCGCGCAGCTATAGCGGGCCGCCCCGAGCAAGGGCGTGTCTGAACGCAGGATGACCCGCACCGGCATGCGCCGCATCAGGGGCTCCATCCGCCCCTTGGCAAAGAAACCGTCCAGGAACCCGCTGGCACTCAAGGCCGCCAGGTTCTTCGGCGCGATGCCGCCGCCCAGATAGACACCACCCAAGGCCAGGTGCTTAAGGCCCATGTTCCCGGCCTCGCGTCCGTAGAGGCTGAAGAACAGGTCCATGGTCTCGACACAGACCGGACAACGGCCCGCGGCGGCAGCAGCGGCGATGGCGGCCGCCCGATCCCCAGCGGCGAAGTCCGCGGCCAGCCAATCCGGCGTCGCCACCGGGTGCCGACTCAGCAAAAAATCATAGAGATTGCCGATCCCCATCCCGGAGGCGACGCGCTCCCAACTCACGCGGCCGAAGCGTTGCTGCAGGTAGCCGAGCAGGGCGAACTCACGCTCATCGAGCGGGGCAAAGTCGGTGTGACCGCCTTCGGTCGCAAAGGGGTGATGGCGGACGCCATCCCAGAACAGGCCGGCCTCGCCCAACCCGGTGCCGGCGGCCACCACGCAGGCATTCCCGGCACTTGGTTCACCCGGATACAGGACCGCCAGGTCGTCATGCCCCAGTGCGCGGACCCCCCAGGCAACGGCCTCCAGGTCGTTGAGGAGTCCGACCGCCCGGAAGTCCAGCAGGTGTTCGAGGAGATCCGCGTCGATCTCCCACGGCAGGTTGGTGGTCCGGCAGTGCCGGCCCTCCACCGGACCGGCGACGGCGAAGGCGCCGCAGGGACAGTCACGCGGCGGTGACTGCCCGGTCTCCTGGAGATACGCGATGACGAGCGACTCCAGTGAATCGAAGTCGCGGCTCGGGTAGCGGCGCACCTCCCGCAGGGTCACCACCGTGCCATCGGTCTCGGCGACGCCGAGTCCGGTCTTGGTACCGCCGATATCGCCGACCAATACGCGCATGGATTAGGGCCTCCGGTTTCTAATTTTCGTTCATTTACGGACAATACTTTTTCTATCCCGAGGATTCATCGCGAAGTCTCGAAGCGAAACGGCGCGGCAAATAGTCCGTCGGGCGTGCTCAGGAGCACCCGCGCCTCCCAGGTCATGCGCCGGCGCACACACACCGGCAGCATGCCTTCACCCCGGTAGAGGCCGGAGCCCGCGGGGGCCAGGGATGGGCGGTTGTAGCCCATATCCATGTCGACCCCGGCCAAATCAAGGGCCACAGCGCCGGCGGCCAGATCGCGGGTGGTGACCTTAAGCTCTAGGGCCCTAGCCAGCGGGATACCCCGGGGCTCCACGCTCAGGCTCAACGCGCCGCCACCCGCAAAGCGCCCGGTGCAAGGACCCGCGCGCAGGTCGCAGTCAGGGTCGGGGACGGCCAGCCGGACCACATCAGGAACCGCCAGCGGCCTGAACTTGGCCGACACGACCCCGAGGATGGCGGCGATCAGCACGATGAACAGGACCCACCAGAAGCGATTAACCATGGAATAACGAATCGGCGATTAATGACCAGCACTCAGCACAGTCAAGGGGTTTGCGTTTGCCAGGCCTGGCGCTTGCGGTAGATGGTGGAGGGGTTCACCTCCAGGAACACCGCGGCACGCGGAATATTCCCATCGCAGAACTCAATGGCGCGCTCGATTGCCTCTCTCTCAATGACGTGCAGCGGCCTGATCCCTTGGACGCTGCTCTGCGCCGAAGGCAACCGCGTGGACGCCGGTAGTCCCACCCGGGCGCGCGTGCCGACGGCGTTGAGCGGTGGCGGCAGCATCTGCGCTGTGACCTGTTCGGCGTCATAGAGGACCACGACGTTGCGCAGCACGTTTTGCAGTTGGCGGATGTTGCCGGGCCGCTCATAGTCCATCAGGACGGACTCGACCTCCGCGGTAAAGCCGCGGAAGGACTTATGCTCCTCGAGCGCGAATTTGCGCAAAAAGTGATTGGCCAGCGTCAGGATATCGTCCACCCGCTCGCGCAGGGGCGGGAGGTGGATCGGGATCACATGCAGGCGATAGAAGAGGTCTTCGCGGAAACGCCCCTGCGCCACCTCCAAGGCGGGATCGCGCTGGGTGGCGCAGACGAAGCGCACGTCGACCTTGATCAATGGGGTGGCGCCGACCCGCTGCAAGGTCCCGCTCTGCACCAAGCGCAGGAGCTTGGTCTGGAGGTCCAAGTCCATATCGCCAATCTCATCCAAGAAGAGGGTCCCGCCGTCCGCCATTTCGGCCGCCCCCACCCGGTCGCGACTGGCGCCGGTGAAGGCGCCGCGGACATGACCGAAAATCTCGCTCTCCATCAGCTCACGCGGAATCGCGGCGCAGTTCAGCGGGATGAATGGCTTGTCCCGCCGTGGACTCTGGAGATGAATGGCCTCGGCGCACACATCCTTACCGCTGCCGCTCTCGCCTGTGATGAAGACCGTGGCCTTGCTGGGGGCTGCGCTGTCGATGATTCGGTAGACCGCCTGCAGACCCAGTGAGGAGCCGATGAAGCCGTGATAGCCGTCACGCTGGAAGTCGTCACGGATGCGCTCGACCAGGGTATGAAGCCGCTGGCGGTCCACCGCGTTGCGCAGGGTGACCTTGACGCGCTTGGCGCTGAAGGGTCTTTCGATGAAATCGAAAGCACCATAGCGCATGGCGTCCACTGCCACATCCACCGAGGCATGACCGGTGATGATGACCACCGCAGAGGGGATCTGGCGATCACGGATGTGCTTCAAGATCTCCATGCCGTCCATGTCCGGCAGTTTGAGGTCCAAGAGCAGTGCCTCGGGCGGGTCACGCTCCAACTCCGCCATCCCCTGCATCCATCGCCGACCTGCTTGACCTGATAAGGCTCATCGCGCAAATAGCTGCGATAGACCTCCGCCAAGGCCGCGTCGTCCTCGATAATCAACACTCTGGGCCTACAGTTGGACATGGGTATCGGCTGGCTAAACGGGTGGCCCAGAGCGCCGACGCAACGCCCGAATGGCGGCGTCCCTGGCGATTAGTTGGTACCGACGATGGAACGGGTCACAGCACAAGTCAGGGAACCAAACGATCAGGGTCCGGTGAGGCATATTCGGCGCGCAGCAGGTCACAGGTGACGGTGACCAGGCGCCGCACCTCCGGCATCAGTTCCCCGAGGCGCACCCCCTCCCCAGCGCGGCCGCTCAATTCCATTTCGTGGACCGCCTGGCGCAGGGCCATGGCGCCGAAGGTACCGGAACTGCCCTTGAGGGCATGGGCCTCGTCGGCGGCACCGAGCGCGTCGCCCGCCAGGACCCGCGCTTCCAGCAGAGCGAGCCGGCGCTCGGTCTCCTGAAGAAAGGTCGTCAGGATCTCGGGCAGCAACTCGGGACCCACGTCCTCCTCCAGTTGGGCCAGGGTGCGCCGATTCACCAGGGGCGGGGCCACACCCGGGCGCGCATCCAAGCCCCAGGTCGGGTCATCGGCCGCCTCCAACCACTGGGCCACCGCTTCCAGCAGGTCCAGGCGGTCGATCGGGGTGGTCAAGAAGCCGTCGATCCCGGCGGCGAAACAGCGATCCCGATCCATCACACTGACCGTTGCAGTGATCGCCAGAATCGGCACATCGCCCTGCGGATAGGGGAGCCGACGGATGGCATGGGTGGCCGCCATCCCGTCCAGGCCCGGTAGACTGAGCGCCGTCAAAACCAGTGCATAGCGATCAGCCGCAGCCCGCTGGACCGCCTGCGGGCCATCCGGCACCGCGTCCAAGGCGTAACCTGCCGCCCCGAGAATCTCGCCGACCAGCCCCCGAATGGCGGGGCTGTCGGCGACCAGCAGGATACGGTGTCGCGCGTCAAAAGGGTTCATTCATCGAACTCCGGGGTCAGCCACCGGAGGCGGCCCGCGATGCCGGGACGGCACCTCAGGTCTCCAGGTTCAGGAGTTGGGGGGCGCCCACACGCCCCCGCAACCGAAGATAACAGCATCGTACGCCACCGCGCCAACTTGAGAAAGACGCCTGGCAGCGGCATCTCAGGGTCGTAAGAGTGCCATGTCCAGCACCGCAGCCGGCCAGGTGCTCGACCACACCCAACAGGGCCAGTCAGGGAAATCCCGCCCCGCCAACCCCTTCGATTGGCCAGAACGATCGTTTTAATACTGATAATCGATTTTGCAGATAATCCCTGCGTCCGTACAGTAAACGACATGGCCCAGCACGCGACGCCGCCAAGATTCGCGAGCCCCGGCTCCCCCCACCAACCCAGGAGACATCAACAATGTTCGAAGATCGTACCGGAAAGCACGTCCCACAGGTAACCTTCCGCACCCGTCAGGGGAGCGAGTGGGTGGATGTGACCACCGATCAGGTATTTGCCGGCAAGACCGTGGTGGTCTTCTCACTGCCCGGGGCCTTCACCCCCACCTGCTCCTCCGCCCATGTGCCCCGTTACAACCAATTGGTGCCGGCCTTCAAGGCGGCCGGCGTGGACGCGGTGGTCTGCGTGTCGGTCAACGACACCTTCGTCATGAACGAGTGGCAGAAAACCCAGCACGCAGGCGCCATCACCTTCCTCCCGGACGGCAACGGCGACTTTACCGGCGGGATGGGCCTGCTGGTCGACAAGCACGACTTGGGCTTCGGCAAGCGCTCTTGGCGCTACTCCATGCTGGTGCGCGATGGGGTGGTCGCAAAGATGTTCATTGAGCCGGAACTGCCGGGCGACCCCTTCCAGGTCTCCGACGCGGACACCATGCTCGCCTACGTCGCCCCCAAGGCACCCAAGCCGCTGGATGTCACGGTGTTCGCCCGCGAAGGCTGCCCCTTCTGCGCCAAGGCCAAGGCCGATCTGCACCAGGCCGGCATCGCTTTTGAGGAACTGGTGCTCAACCGCGACTACACCGACCAGACCCTGCGCGCCGTCGCCAAGGCGGCCAGCGTGCCCCAGGTCTTCATCAACGGCGAGCACATCGGCGGCTCGGAGCAAGTGGCCGAGTGGCTGGCCAAGCGCCCGGCCGCCTGAGGATCGCTCGCAATCAGCCGGCAGGGATGCCGGCCGAGCGCATTCGCCCGTTGCTGCAGGTACGCAACCGGCATCTGCACCAAACAGTCACCGCAGAAAGCGTTCCGCAAGGCCCTGGCGGACTGAAGATCAATGCCTAATTCCCACGGGCTGTCGCGGCCTTCGACGCGCTGAGTATCACGCAATGACACAACACTTTGATCTGATCGCGCTCGGCGGCGGCAGTGGCGGACTGGCAGTGGCGGAGCAGGCGGCCCAACTGGGCCGTCGGGTCGCCCTGATCGACCCCGGGCCGCTGGGCGGCACCTGCGTCAATGACGGCTGCGTGCCGAAAAAGGTCATGTGGTACGCCGCCAACCTCGCCCAGGCGGTACGGGACGGGGGCGGTTTCGGTGTGCGCACACAGCCCGACACCTTCGACTGGCCGGCGCTGGTCGCAGGGCGCAACCGCTTCGTCGAGCGTATCAACAATTACTGGGACGGCTACGTCAAGCAAGAGGGAATCGCCCATATCACCGGCCGCGGGCGCCTGGTCGACGCCCGCACCGTCGAGGTGGACGGTAGCCGCTACAGCGCCGACCATATCGTGATCGCGACCGGCAGCCGCCCCCTGGTCCCACGCATGCCCGGAGCCGAACTCGGCATCACCTCCGACGGCTTCTTTGAACTGACCGAGCAACCACGCCGCGTGGCGATCATCGGCGGCGGCTATGTCGGGGTCGAACTGGCCGGGGTGTTGCGCGCGCTGGGCTCCGAGGTCACGGTGGTCGCGCTGGAGGACCGGGTACTCTGGCTGTTCGATCCGATGGTCGGTGAGGCCCTGGGGCTGGCCATGGAGCAGGAGGGCATCCGCCTGCACCTGGAGTTTGCAGTCGCCGCCCTGGAGCAACGCACCGACGGCTTGGCGCTGGTGCCGCGCACCGGTGAGCCGCTCACCGCTTTCGATACAGTCATCTGGGCCGTGGGTCGGGCGCCCAACAGCGCCGATCTGGGTCTGGACGCGGCGGGGGTGCAGACCCAGCCCAACGGGATCATCACCGTCGACGCTTACCAGAACACCAACGTACCCGGCATCTATGCGATCGGTGACATCGCCGGCCGCGAACCGCTGACCCCGGTCGCCGTCGCCGCCGGCCGCCGGTTGGCCCGGCGCCTCTTCGGCGGCGAGACGGCGTTGAAACTCGATTACGAAAACGTCCCCACCGTGGTCTTCTCACACCCGCCGGTCGGCCGGGTTGGGCTCACCGAACCCGAGGCCCGCGCCCGCTACGGTGACACCCTCACCGTCTACGAGACCCGCTTCACCCCGATGCGCTATGCCCTGAACGAGCACGGACCGCAAACCGCCATGAAACTGGTGTGCGCCGGTCCGCAGGAGCGCGTGGTGGGCATCCACCTGATCGGCGACGGGGTGGACGAAATGCTCCAGGGCTTCGCCGTCGCCCTCAAGATGGGCGCCACCAAGGCCGACCTGGACGACACGGTGGCCATCCATCCGACCAGCGCCGAGGAACTGGTGACGCTCAAGGTCCCGGTCCGGCGACCGGGGGAGCACCCCGGCGCGACTTGAACAGCCGCCGTCAGCACAGCCAGCCGAGCCGGCGCTTAGCGTGAAAGATTGGGGGCTGCGGACAAAGCGCTGCCCCGGCCACTGGACGGCCCTGGAAAAATCTGCGCCCCCCTGGCTGCTGTTCAGCCGGCGAGGTTAGCGAACCTTTTCTGTTGCGGGGGTGTCGCCCCCCTTCGTGGCCGTTACCGTGACGGCCCGCAGCGCAGCCGCCAGGTGATGCGGATGGTGCCAACGGGTGGCGGCGGAGGGGAAGCTAGCGCCTGGCTTCGGAGGCTGCCGTCTTGGGCCGGGAATCATGGGAAAGGGTCGGCTGCGCGCCGCCCGACCCGCCAGTCAGCCCAAGTGAGGATGGGAGGTCGGAAGCCCGCAGGGCCATGCAGGATGCGATCACGGGGCGACCAGCCTGGCAGAGCGCGTAGGATCGACTAGACTATTCATGGCTTGCAATCCATCGGCCGCAATCCATCGATTAGGAGACTCCTATGGCGACACGTCTCGTATCTGCACGGATCATCTCCCTGGTTCCGCTGGCAGTCGTCGTGCCCCTCGCAAGGGCCGCGGTCCCACCCATCGCGCCATCGCTCACCGCTCAAGCCCTGCCCGGCATCGCCGAGTACCGCATCGCCAGGAGCAAGCTCGACCGCCTCACGCTGATTTACTGCGACCAGGCCTGCACGGCCATTTACTATCGTACACATGACGATCGACGAAGCGGATCACCCCTTCTTCAGCGGGAGCACGGCATCCGCCATCACCCTCGGCGGCCACGCCACCAGCGGCACCCCTTTTTCGTTGATCGTCGCCCAGACCGATCCGACCTGCACCACCAATTGCCTGAACTTCACCTCCAGCCGCATTCTCTGCGACGGTCGTGACCTCTTGGTTGCCTATCTGGGTAACGATCAGGTGCTCAGGCTCAGGGGATTTGGCAAGGACGACGTTCGCACGGCCTTCGACCCCACATCATCCTTGATCATCAAGGCGGCGGGGCGCGGCGCCGGCAACGTTACCGCCAGTCCGGCCGGGGTACAATGGACCAAGCCGATAATGAGCTATCCGGACAACACGATGGTTACTTTAGCCGCGGTGCCCGCCACGGGCTCCGTCTTCACCGGCTGGGGCGGTGATTGCCAGACTCAGACCCCGACCTGTCAACTGACCCTCAAGTTCCCGGGCGGCGCCGAGGCGACCGCAAACTTCAGCCTCATTTCCGATATGTTGCCCCCGTCCTGGCGGCATATCTTTCCGTAACGCCACTGAGTCCGAGAGCCGCAGTGGAAAATAGCGCGATGCCAAGGCCGCGGCATCGCCAATGTCGACACAACAACTGTACGGAGGCAACAAGTGTCCATAATGATCAATCGTGTGGGGTCCCGGGATCGCATCGCGCCCGGTTGCTTGGCGACCCTCTTGGTGATGCTCGCATTATTTGCAACCAAGAGTCCGGCGGCGATCCAGTCGGCCTATAGCATCGTGGATGATTACTCCGCCCCGGCCACCTGGAATTACAGCCGGATCGGCACGGACCGCGGAGCGATGGGGGGCGGCAGCTATCAGGTGAGCATCGGCGGCGGCAGTGCAACCGCCAGCGTGACATCGGGATGGGCCGGGGTCTGGACCAGCCTGATGCATCTGGATGCTGAAACGGCCGACACCGATACGCTGGATCCCCAGCAGCTACTTGGTCGCTATGTCTTACCGGCCTTTCAGCCGAAGATCACCCACATCGAGGTCACGGTCACTGGCGGCACCGGGACCTTTATACTGGAGCTCAAGGACCGTTTCGATCAAGTTTTGACCCATCAAGAAGTGGTATTGTCGGGCGGACCGCAGGTCTTATCATTTCCGTTGCAAACAACGCAGCCGCTGAAGCGTCTGAACTGGCTTTTAGCCGCACCAGGACAGGTGACTGTCGATGAGGTCAGGTTGGTCATGGCGAGCCCGAGCCTGCCCACACGGGAGGCGGTGTTCCTGCACAGTTATGGACACCTCTCGCAAGCCTATGACTCAACGATCGGACTCATGCGAGACACGACCACCTATCCGGCCGCGGTCAATGCCGGGATACAATCAACCGGGATGTTTGCACTCACCAGCGCCGTGGCGTTCGAGCGTGGTTACATCTCTCAGCAGAGCGCCAATGACATCGCCGCCCAGACCGCCGCGGCACTCACGTCGGCCCCGCGGCTGCGCGGTTTGCTGCCGCGTTTTCTCAACCACACGAACAACGTCCCGGCAGGAAGCTCGGAATGGTCGAGCGTCGATACCTCGATCGCCCTGGTCGCGAGCATCCTGGCCTCGCAGTTCTTGGGCAGGGACACGTCCGCGCTGGAATCGATGCTGACTCAGATCGACTGGGCGGACCTGACCGGTCAGTTTACGCACTCGGCCAGTCACGGATATTACCAGACGGGGACTCAGGTCCCGTATCGCTGGGATGCCTTTGGCGGCGAGTCTTTTGTAGTGGCCGTCGCCTTCTCAGCGGCACGACCGAACCAGAGGCTGCTCATCGATCTCTACCCCCTGGCCCCCACCTGGGACGGTTCGGGATTCAACGATGAACTCAGCGCCCTGCTATTTCCGATGACCGGCAAAGATCCCTGGGGAAACGACTGGAATGAATACCGGTGCGGTGCGTTCAAGAAACAGGCATCTTATTTTTCGGCGAATTTATTATATAGCGGACCTGGATTATTCGGCCTCAGTGCGGGTGAAATAGCGGAACCCTGGACAACGGTCTCCTCCACGCCGGACTGTGTGAACCCTGGCTATTGTGCCTGGGGCGTGGGGGGCCACAACAACGGACACGCCGTCGACGGTACGGCTGTCGTTGGCTACCCAATCGTGGCGCCCCATTATGCCGCAATGGTCGCGAAGGAGCATCCGGCGGCGGCCGACACGCTCTTTGAGTTTCTGGCGTCACACCACCTGTTCTCTGCGCTGAGTAATGTGGAGTCGATCGGTATCGCGGGAACCGGTACGGGCGACATCAAATGGAACGCCTTGAAGGGGTCATGGAATCTATCGCTCCAGACTCTGGGGGCAGGCCGATCGCTGGCCGGAGCGGCCTATGCACCATATCGCGCTTTGACCACCAACGCCTTCCTGAATACCGGTTATCGCGCCCTGATCAGTGATTACGCAGAGGGACCATGCACTTGTTCGCTCTGCCTGCCGAGCAGAGGGGGTTGGCGTGCAATCCTCAAGTAGGCGCCGGCCCGGCTTGGGATACCCTGGAGCCGCGGGTTTAGCCGCGGTTCGCCGGCCAGACACGGCACGCCGAAGCTGAACGGATTCCATCGACCAGATTTGGCAAGTAACAACCGCTAAGCGTCGCGGTTTCGGCGAAAAAAATCCTCCAGGACGGCCCACTGGTAGCATTGATCGAGACGCCCCCCGCCAGGAGGGGCGCGCTGCTAGCGCCGCAGCACGTGCAGAATCTCCTCCAGCTCCAGACGCATCTGGCGAAGCACCTGGTGGGTCTGGCTCAGGTCGTGCTTGGCGCCCTCCCCGCTCAACTGCTGGCGGGCGCCGCCGATGGTGAAACCCTGGTCGTAGAGCAGTGAGCGGATCTGACGCACCATCAAGACGTCATGGCGCTGGTAGTAGCGTCGATTCCCGCGTCGTTTGACCGGCTTCAGCTGGGGGAATTCCTGCTCCCAATAGCGCAGCACGTGCGGCTTGACGCCGCACAGCTCGCTGACCTCACCGATCGTGAAATAGCGTTTGCCGGGGATCGGCGGCAGTTCGCCGGACCCGGACTCCTCCGCGCTATTGCTGCTCGTGTCCAGCATAGGCTTCCACCCGCGCTTTGAGCTTCTGGCCCGGACGGAAGGTCACCACGCGGCGGGCGGTGATGGGAATCTCCTCGCCGGTCTTCGGATTACGCCCAGGACGCTCCTTCTTCTCGCGCAGATCGAAGTTTCCGAACCCGGAGAGCTTGACCTGTTCGCCACGTTCGAGGGCCTTACGGATCTCCTCGAAGAAGCTCTCGACGATGTCTTTGGCCTCACGCTTGTTGAGCCCAAGCTCCTCAAACAGGTGTTCTGCCATGTCAGCCTTAGTCAACGCCATACCATCAATCCCGCAATCGTGCACCAAAATCGGACACGAGACGGGTCAACACCCGTCCCACCACATCATCCACCACCTGGTCGGTCAGTGTCTGAGAAGAAACTTGTAAAATCAATCCCAAAGCGAGACTTTTTTGTCCCGCCGCGATCTTCGACCCGACATAGACGTCGAACAACACCAGATCGCGCAGCAACTCACCGGCGGCCTCACGGATCGCGGCGGCCAGCTCCAAGTAGGCGACGGCCTCGTCCACCACGATCGCGAGATCGCGTCGGATCGCCGGGTAACGCGAAACGGGGGTGAACCTAGGCAGCACCCCGGTACTCAGGGCCGCCTGATCCAGTTCAAAAAGGAAGGCATCGCCGGTGAGATCGAGATCCGCGGCCAGGGCCGGGTGGAGCATTCCCAGGAGCCCGACCGGTTGCCCCGCATAGTCAATGCGGGCACTCTGGCCGGGGTGCAGGGCCGGGTGTTCGGCCGCCACGAAATGGAAACCGGCCGGGTCACCGCTCAGGGCCAGCAGGGCCTCCACATCCGCCTTGAGTGAGTAGAAATCGGCCAGCCGCGCGGGCGCCCCCCACTGCTCCGGGTCAACGGCGCCGAGCGTCAGCCCGCCGATCGCCGCCTCTTGGCGCAGCCCATCCGGACCGGGGCGGAAACGCAGGCCGGTCTCGAAGATCCGCACCCGCTCCTGCTGGCGCGCCTGGTTGTAGCGGGCGGTGTGCAGCAACCCCGGCCACAGTGACGGACGCATCACCGACAGCTCGGCGCTGATCGGATTGGCGAGTGCCAACCCCTTCACCTCGGGCTCGATCCGGGCCTGCAGCTCGGGATTCACGAAACTGTAGGTGATCACCTCCTGGAACCCCCGGTCGACCAAGAGCAACCGCACCCGATCCAAATCGAAGGCCCCCTCCGGCCGAGCCCGGGTTCCCGCGGCGGACGTCGCATGGCTGACCGGGATGCGGTCATAGCCGTAGATACGCCCGACATCGGCAATCAGATCGACCTCATGGACCAAGTCGAAGCGTCCGCTGGGCGCCGTGACCTGCCAGCCCCCCGCCACCGGCACCAGGGTCATGCCCAGCCGCTCCAGGATCCCGGCGATGGTCTCGTCGGGCAGTGTGAACCCGAGGATCTGGGCACAGCGGGCGCTACGCAGTGTCAGCGGGGCACGTTGCGGCAGGTGCCCGGCGGCGGTCACGTCGACCACCGGGCCGGCCTCACCGCCGACGATGGCCAGCAGCAGCCCGGTGGCGCGCTCCAGCGCCCGGACCTGGAGCCCGGGGTCCACGCCGCGCTCGAACCGATGGGACGAGTCGGTGTGCAGACCGTAGCTGCGCGCCTTACCGCTGATCCCCGCAGGCGCAAAAAAGGCGCTCTCCAGCAGGATATCGCGGGTCTCCGATTCCACCGCGCTCGCCGCACCGCCCATGATCCCGGCCAGGGCCAGGGGGCCCGCGGCATCGGCGATCACCAGGGTGTCGGGGCGCAGGACGATCGTCTCCCCATTGAGCAGGTGCAGCCGCTCGCCCGCCGCGGCCAGGCGCACCCGGATTTCGCGCTTGATGCACCCCAGGTCGAAGCCGTGCATGGGCTGGCCCAGCTCCAGCAACACATAGTTGGTGACATCGACCACCGGACTGATGGCACGGATGCCGCCCCGACGCAGACGCTCGCGCATCCACAGCGGAGTCACGGCGGCGGGGTCGATGCCGCGAATGATGCGACAGGCGTAGCGCGGGCAATGCTCAGGCGCCTCCAGGCTCACCGGGAAGCGCTCCTCACTCGCGGCCGCGACCGGGTCCACGTCCAGCGGGGTCAGGGCGCAGCCGTTGATGGCGGCCACCTCCCAGGCCAGCCCGGCGATGGACAGACAGTCGCCCCGATCCGGGGTCAGATCGACCTCGATGCAGGCGTCGTCCAGACCCAACCAGGCGCGGAAATCCGCCCCCAGCGGGGCATCCTCCGGTAGCGGCAGGATGCCAGACGAAGTCTCGGCCAGACCCAACTCGCTGGCGGAACAGATCATCCCGAAGGACTCGACCCCGCGAAGCCGCGCCCGCTTGATCTTGAAGTCCCCGGGCATGACGGCGCCGATGGTCGCCACCGGCACCCGCATCCCCGCGGCGACGTTGGCCGCGCCGCAGACAATCGTCAGCGGCTCACCCTCACCCAGGTCCACCGTGCACACATGGAGCTTTTCGGCATTGGGGTGGGACGCCACCTCAATCACCAAGCCGACCGCCACACCGCTGAACACTGCGGCGGCGGGCGTGATGGCGTCCACCTCCAGACCGGCCATGCTGAGTTGGTCCGCCAGGGTTTGGGTATCGACGGACGGGTTGACCCATTCCCGCAGCCAGGACTCACTGAAACGCATTATTTTCGCTTTCCCCTATGTAATTTCGGCCGTCATTTCCGCCAGTCAGGCGAATTGCCGCAAGAACCGCAGGTCGTTCTCGAAATACAGGCGGATGTCGTCGATGCCGTAACGCAGCATCGCCAGACGCTCCACCCCCATCCCGAAGGCGTAGCCCAGATAGCGATGCGGGTCGATCCCCACGTGCCGGAAGACCTCCGGATACACCATGCCGCAACCCAGGACCTCGAGCCAGCCGGTCTGCTTGCACACCCGGCACCCGGTCCCGCCGCACATGACGCAGGCGATATCGACCTCGGCGGAGGGCTCGGTGAACGGAAAATAGGACGGGCGGAAACGCAGTTTGAGGTCGCGCTCGAAAAAATTGGTCAGGAAGTCGTAGAGGACCCCCTTGAGATCCGCAAAGCTCACCTGCTCATCGACCAATAATCCCTCCACCTGATGAAACATCGGGGTGTGGGTCAGGTCCGAATCGCAGCGGTAGACCCGTCCGGGGGCGATGATCTTGAGTGGCGGGGCCTGCTCGGTCATCACCCGGATCTGCACCGGTGAGGTGTGGGTGCGCAGGAGCAGATCCGCGTCGAAATAGAAGGTGTCATGCATCGCCCGCGCCGGGTGGTGCTGGGGGATGTTGAGCGCCTCGAAGTTGTGATACGCAGTCTCGACCTCGGGCCCCTCCGCCACCGCGAATCCGGCGTCGGCAAACAACCGCTCGATGCGGCGCAGCGTGCGGGTCACCGGGTGCAGTCCGCCCGCGCGTTGGCCCCGCCCGGGCAGTGTGACGTCCAGCCGCCCGGCCGCCAGGCGTTCCGCCAGGGCCGCCTGTTCCAAGAGCGACTTGCGGCCATCAATGGCCTGCGCAACGGCGTCCTTCGCCACGTTGATCAAGGCCCCGGCAGCGGGACGTTCGTCCTTGGGCAAACCGCCCAATTGCTTAAGCAGCGCGGTCAACTCACCGCTCTTGCCCAGATAGCGTACCCGCACCTGATCGAGCGCAGCCAGATCCGGCGCTGCCGCAATGGCCGCCAGGGCGGAATCGCGCAGCGGGTCTATTCCCAGTCCGGACTCTTCAGGCATTTTCAAACCTTGCAGCAAACAGATAGAACCGCGGCGACACGGGCGGCGAGGACACGGACAGAATCCGGCACTCAAAGCGAACCCAAACGTCACAGCGGCCGGATACAAATTGGACAGGATCAACAGGATTTCTCAGGATTAACAGGATAAGACTCCCGCATCCTGAACCGTCGGAAATCCTATAAATCCTGAGAAATCCTGTCCATTTATTCTCAGCCAACACGAACTCAGAGCAATGACAGGCCTTGCACACCCGACCGACAGCGCAAAAAAGGGAAAGACCAGGGCCTTTCCCTTCGTTGATCGGGCTTGGACGGGCCTTCCCTGCCCCGCCCACTGCTCTCAGGCCGCCAAGGCGCCCTTGGCCTGCTCGGCGATGGCACTGAAGGCCACCGCGTCGTGGTAGGCGATGTCCGCCAGCATCTTGCGGTCGACCTCGATCCCGGCCTTCTTCAGACCGTTGATCAGCCGGCTGTAGGACAGGCCGTTCTGCCGGGCACCGGCATTGATACGGGCGATCCACAGAGTGCGGAACTGGCGCTTCTTCTGGCGACGGTCGCGGTAGGCATATTGGCCGGCCTTGATGACCGCCTGCTTGGCAACACGAAAGACTCGGCTGCGGGCACCGTAGTAGCCCTTCGCCTGCTTCATGATCTTCTTATGACGGGCGTGAGCGGTTACGCCCCGTTTGACGCGTGGCATCGTTATTCTCCGGTATCAGGTGCGATCAGCAGTAGGGGATCATCCGCCGCGCGGACTTCAGATCCGACGCATGAATCAGTTTGGCGGAACGCAGCTGACGCTTCCGCTTGGTCGTCTTCTTGGTCAGGATGTGCCGCCGAAAGGACGAGTAGCACTTGACGCCGGTGGACGTGCGCTTGAAGCGCTTCGCCGCCCCGCGATTGGTCTTGATCTTGGGCATGTTCTCAACTTCGCGATTTGCTGAATATGTTTTTGTTAATGTTTCTTGGGACCGAGCACCATGACCATCTGGCGTCCTTCCATCTGGGGTTGTTGTTCCACGATGCTATACGGGGCAAGGTCGTTCTCCACGCGCTTGAGCAACTCCAGCCCAAGTTCGCGGTGCGCATGTTCACGCCCGCGAAACCGCATGGTGACCTTCGCCTTGTCCCCTTCTTCGAGGAAACGGATCAGGTTGCGTAGTTTGACCTGATAGTCCCCTTCGTCCGTCCCTGGGCGGAACTTGATCTCCTTGATCTGGACCTGCTTCTGCTTCTTCTTGGCCTCATTCTGCTTCTTCTTCTGGTCGAAGCGGAACTTGCCGTAGTCCATGAGACGGCATACCGGTGGCTCAGCGGTCGGAACGATCTCTACCAGATCCATCCCCGCCTCTTCGGCCATCTCCAGGGCCTCACGGACCCTGACGACTCCAACCTGGTTGCCATCCGCGCCGATCAACCGAACTTCTGGGATGTTGATCTCGCGATTGACGCGGTTTCTCTTTGGTGCAGCGATTGCAGGTTCCTCCACAAGGATTAAAAAAAGGCCGTCCCTGTCCGATGACTGGGGTGCGCCCCGGCCAACAATGCGGGCACGCGCCCCACAGGTTGGGGACCTGGCCCAGCGGGCGGTGACTTCAGTTTCACCACCCTAAAAATATCAACTTACCGGACAGTGGCCGAGCGGCCCCTCGCGGCTCGCCCCGGACACCGGCTCAGTCGTGCACCCGCCGCGCCACCTCGTCGCCGAGCCGGTCCATGAAGGCGTCAAGCCCACACGCGCCCAGGTCCTGACCCTTGCGATCACGCACCGACAGGGTCCGGGTCTCGACCTCGCGATCACCGAGGATCAGCAGATAAGGCACCCGCTGCAAGGTATGAGCGCGAATCTTAAAGCCGATCTTCTCGTTTCTCAAGTCCGAATCGACACGGAAGCCCTTTTTGCGCAAGGCGTTAGTCACCTCGGTCACATAGGGGGCCTGATGGTCGGTGATATTGAGCACCACCGCCTGCACCGGCGCCAACCACACCGGCAGCAACCCGGCATAATGTTCGATCAGGATGCCGATGAAACGCTCCACCGAACCCAGGATGGCACGGTGGATCATCACCGGGGTCTGCTTGCCGTTGTCCTCAGCGATGTAGTGTGCACCCAACCGCCCGGGCATCGAGAAGTCGACCTGAATGGTACCGCACTGCCAGGCGCGTCCGATGCTGTCGTGCAGCGTAAATTCGATCTTGGGGCCGTAGAAGGCACCCTCCCCCGGCTGAACCTTGAACTCCAGGCCCTTGTCGCGCAAGGCCTTATCGAGCGCTGCCTCACCCTTGTCCCACAGTTCATCACTGCCCACCCGCTGATCCGGGCGCAACGACAGGGCCAGGGCCACTTGGTCGAAGCCGAAGTCCCGATAGGTCTCGAAGACCATATCGATGAGCGTCGCCACCTCGGCCTGGAGTTGGTCCTCGGTGCAAAAGATATGGGCGTCGTCCTGGGTGAAGCGGCGCGCGCGCATCAGCCCGTGCAGGGTACCTGAGGGCTCGTAGCGATGCACCACCCCGAACTCGGCGATCCGCAACGGCAGGTCGCGATAGCTCTTCAGCCCCTGATTGTACAGCTGGATGTGCCCGGGGCAGTTCATGGGCTTGATGGCGTAGTCGTGTTCGTCCAACTGGGTGGTGAACATGCCGCCGGCGAACTTGTCCCAGTGGCCCGAACGCTCCCAGAGCGAGCGATCCAGCACCTGAGGCGTCTCGACCTCATCGTAGCCGTACTGCGCGAGCTTCTCGCGCATGTACTGCTCGGCCAGGCGATAGACGACTCGGCCTTTGTGGTGCCAGAAGGCCATCCCCGGGGCCTCTTCCTGGAAGTGGAAGAGGTCGAGCTGGCGGCCGAGCCGGCGGTGATCGCGTTTCTCGGCCTCCTCCAGGCGGGTCAGATAGGCCCGCAGTTCCTTCTTGTCCCGCCAGGCGGTACCGTAGATGCGCTGCAGCTGGGCGTTCTTGGCGTCGCCGCGCCAGTAGGCGCCTGCCACCTTGGTGAGCTTGAAGCCCTCACCCAGTTTACCGGTGCTCGGCAGGTGCGGGCCGCGGCAGACATCAAACCAGTCGCCCTGGCGGTAGATCGAGACCTCCTCCCCGACCGGGATGATGTCCTCGATGATCTCGACCTTGTAGGTCTCACCCAGCTCGGCAAAGACGCGCTTGGCCTCATCCCGGTCCATCACCTCGCGGGTGATCGGCAGATCGCGCTTCACGATCTCGTGCATCCGCGCCTCGATCCGCTCCAGGTCCTCAGGGACGAAGGGCTCGGCACGGGCGAAGTCGTAGTAAAAGCCGTTCTCGATGGCCGGGCCGATGGTCACCTGAGTGCCGGGGAAAAGTTCCTGCACCGCCTGGGCCATTACATGGGCGGCGTCGTGGCGCAGCAGTTCCAGGGCGTCCGCCTCATCCTTCGCGGTAACGATGGCCAGCGTCGCGTCCGCATCAATGAGGTATGAGGTATCGACCAGGCGAGCGTCCACGCGCCCGGCCAGGGCCGCCTTGGCCAGCCCGGCACCAATGGATGCGGCCACCTGGTGTACGGACACCGGGGCATCGAAGGAACGGATGGAACCGTCGGGGAGGGTAATCTGGGGCATGGGAAATCATCCTTATCGGTTCAGTGGTGATCGCTACCAAAGATCACATGAGCGGGCCCATGGCGGGGACCTAAACAAAAACCGCCGGTTACCGGCCGCAAGCCCCCTTTGCTACCACCTTACCACGCTGAGTTGGTCGGTGGCGCTGGAGGCCGGGCCGGTAGCCGGCGGCTGAGAATTGGTAGGCGCGATTGGACTCGAACCAACGACCCCCACCATGTCAAGGTGGTGCTCTAACCAGCTGAGCTACGCGCCTGTCGTCAAGCTGTTTGCCTGTCGTCAAGAGCCAGCAATTCTACCGATGGTTGGCGGGCTTGGCAAACGCAATTTTACGCGGCAGCTGCAACGTTCGCGCTCGGCCGGTCGCGGACCGACTTTGGGAACCCTGGATGGACCTTCGAGCCCCTCGACGGCCAACCGGCGGCCCGCGGCACGCGGCGAGCAAGGCCCACACGAGCAACTGTACCTTGCTCGCGTGGCGCAGATCAGGCAAACGCCGCGCTGCCTTTTCGTCCACACCCAAACGCCGCGCCGGTTCGCCCGTGCCGCTGCCCGTCTCCCGCGCCGCGTGACACAGGCCCGCCATGCCGTCCCGATGGTCGGATGGTTGTCATTGACGATCGGCACCTGGTCGGCGCCCGCCGCGACGATCGCCACCGTGAGCGTTGCCGGCAGCCCATCGCCTCGTATCGATACCAGCGCCCCGCGCCGATCCGACGGCGCCAGCCGTCTATTTGTCGTTGCGTTGGTACAAAAGGCGCTGAGCCTTCGTGCGCAGCAGTTCTATGGCGGACAACAAATGAAAATATTCACGCTCCATCCCGACCGGGACATGGTCGGAAATGGCATGGCGATTGAGTCGCGTCAGCCGGTCATGCAATACTTGCTTTTCATGTATCCCAAAGCATCCCTCGCACAACTGCCGTTCCAGGACCAGGACCTCCTCATAAAGCCGGCGATGCTTGATGTGATAGCGGATGGCCCGAAGCTGGACATTCAGCTTGGAAAGCGGATAAGTCACCGCCATGATGGAAAGAATCAACACCCACATGCGATCGACAAACCCAGCCATCCAGAAGGGCAAATATCGCAGCCCCTGCGGCACCCCATAGTCATAATAGTGAAGCGCCGGCGGACTAGCCTCGACGGTCGGGTCCATATAGGCCGGGAATTCCCCCCGTTTACCGAAAAAACGATAATGCGAGGCCCGCAGTTGATCGCGGGCGGCCATTAACAGGAGCGTCTGGATATCAGGATGCAACGTCTTCTTGACCGCCACGGCAGTGGTGGTCGCGATCAAACTGACATCTTCCGGAGGCAATCTTTTCCTGATATCCACGGAGAAGGCCGGCAGCGTCAGTTCACTGATGTAAGGCAGCGCCTTTTGATAGGCAGCGGCCTTGGAAAACGCGAACAGTTCTACGGTGGGATCATGTAACAGGAATTGCACCGCCGGATCGAAGACTGGCGAAACGATGATCAGGACGTCCAGCTCGCCCGACTGAAAATCTCGAAAATTCTCGGCATAAGGTCCGGTGATGAAATGCGCGTTGCCGTCGATCTCGATGCCATTGAGCTTGAACAATGCCCGGACCATTTGTTGGGTACCGCCTTGCTCGGGTCCAATACCCACACGCAGCGCCGCCAGATCCGGCAGGTGCTCATGCCTTACCGATTGCCCGCGCCGGCAGAAAATCCAAACCGGCTCATAGACAACGCTACCCAGTGAATAAATCCGCGACGCCAGTGCGGCGTCCAACGAGCCCCCCTGAATGAGCGCAATGTCAACCTTGCCGTTCGGATTGGCAAGCAACTCGGCACTTTGTAGGGACGCCATTGAATTGTGCAGCTCAAGTTCAATACCACGCTCCTGCACGTATTGCGCGACGCTATCGGCAATAATGCTGTATGCGCCATCCGGGCGACCAGTGACCATAATCAGATGGCGCGGTGGAAACGGCTGCAAATAGTAGACCGCACCGGCCAACGACACCAGCACCAATAGCACCAGAAGCTTCTGCTCACGCACCACTTCCACCAGGGCCCGGCGTTCGTCACGCAGGACCTGCCAAAGATATTGCAAGCTGTTCATGATGTCCCCCATCCAAGTATTGAGTAGCAGCGTCGCCGACGGCGATCAAGCACCGGCGGCGACCTCAATCAACCAGAATATTCTTGAATTGCCAAGGATCATCGGCATCCACGTCCTCCGCGAAGAGGCGGTTGCGACCCTTCAGCGGCGTCCAATCGCCATAGACCCCTACCATCTCTCCAAGGTAGGGAATTGCCACCGCCAGGACCTCACGGAAATCCATTTCCTCCGGCTCGACGATCCCGGCCGCGGGATGCCGCAGCGCCCACACCAGACCGGCGAGCACGCCAGCGCACGTTTGCAGGGTGGTGGCATTGTTGTGAGGACACAGCGCCCGGGCTTGCTCGATGCTCAGCCGCGACCCATACCAATAGGCGTCGCGGGCGTGACCCAACAGCAGTACACCCAACTCGTCGGTGCCGGCGGTGATCGATGCCGACTCCAACTGCCGCTGCCGGGGCTGCATCGCCCAGCCTTTGCCGGCCAATTCGTGCAGGGACAGCACCGCATCGTCGCACGGATGGTATGCATAGTGGACGGTGGGGCGGTAAAGTGTATCATCGCCATCCCGGACGGTCAGATAGTCCGCAATGGAGATCGATTCGCCATGGGTGATGAGAAACCCGTGGTAAGGACCCTCCAGGGGCGTCCAACTGCGCACGCGCACGCCGGCGCCAGGACGCCCCAGCCAGATCGCGGCATCGCAGCCGAAGGTATGGCGATGGGCGTCGGATGGCCAATGACGTTCGTGACTGCCCCAGCCTAACTCCGCCGGCTGGCAGCCCTCTCCCACAAAACCATCGACCGACCAGGTATTGACGAATTCACCGGGTTGCTTGCGCTGGCGAGAGGTATGCGTATCCCGCTCTGCGATATGGATGGCGCGCACTTCCAGCCGCCGGGCGAGCGCCGCCCACTGCGCCCGGTTCTGCGGCTCCACTGCGGTGGGACACAGCTCGGCCGCGAGGTCGAGCAACGCCTGCTTGACGAAGTGAGAAACCAGCCCGGGATTGACGCCGTGGGTCACGACGGCCGTCGTGCGGGGGCCGTCCGGCTGCCGCAGGGCCAATGCCGCCTCGCGCAGCGCATAGTTGGTACGATTCGCCGGGGGCACCGATTGGTCACAGTAGCCACCCAACCAGGGCTCGATACAGGCATCCAGATAGAGCACCTGGTGGTCCTGACACCAGGCGATCAGCTCGAGGCTGCAGACATTGATGGACAGATTGAGCAGGAAATCGCCGGGGCCCAATCGTGACTCGAGGACCTGCCGGTAGTTGTCGCGCGTCAGGGGTTCCACGGCAAAGGCGACACCACAGTCGACCGCCAAGGCCGCGCCCCTCTCCGACGCGCTGACAATGGCGATCTGCTCCGGGGCCATGCGAACATGGCGCAGCAGCAGCGGCAAAACCCCCTGCCCGATACCACCGAAGCCCAGGATCAGCAGACGACCATGGAAGTCGACCCATGACCTGTGGGAAGGTTCGTACATCGCATCTCCCAGCCCGACCGGGCCTCTAAACTAGCAAGGGCATAGATCGTGAAGCCGATCAGAAACGAGGCATTGAAAAAGGGCGATGGCTGCTGACTGGTGAGCTTAAGAAAACAGTCGCCCACTCCGGTCAGGACGACAATGGCAAGAACCAACAGGTTTGCGTAAGCGAAAGTCACGGACTGAACCTCAATCGTGATACCAGGTCTGCTTGTGGCGCTGAGGCGCCATCACTGGCGCACGCGCAGCGGGGTGCGGCCACGCTGCACGCTTCGCGCCGCAGCACCGACGCCCTAGAACCGATACCCCTTGGGCACCACCACGATGCCATCGGCCGAGACTGGGAAGCGCTCCGCATCGAGCTTGCCCCCGAAGCCGATGCGCGACTTGGCTGGGACCTGCACGTCCTTCTCTATGATGCAGTTACGCAAGTTGGCACCGGCCCCGACCTGCACCCCGTCGAAGAGGATCGAGGAATCCACGATGGCGCCGTCATGCACCCGCACCCGCGGAAACAGGATCGAATGATTGACCCCACCGCCGCTGATCACGGTACCGGCCGCGAGCATCGAGTTGACGAAGATCCCCTCGGTGCCGCTGGTCGCCCCCGGCACGGTACGTGCCGGCGGGTATTGCCCCTGATAGGTCCGGATATTCCAGTCGACCTGGTAGAGATCCAGCGGCGGATCGGCACGCAGCAGGCCCATGTTCGCCTGGTAATAGGCGTCGATCGAGGCGAGGTCACACCAATAGCGGTCCGGCGTCACCCGGCCCCGCGCGCCGCCGAAGCGATAGCCGCACACATTCACCGCGCCGAGCAGCGGGGCGATGAGGTCCAGCCCCAGGTCCTGGTCCGGCCCCTCCCGGCCAGGGTCCAGCGCGGCGAGCAGCCAGGACTTGTCGAAGCAGTAGACGCCCATGGTGGAGAGCGGCTCGTCCAAGCCACCGGGCGCCCCGTCCACCGGGGCCGGCAACAACTCGCGGACCCGCCCATCGGCGTCCAGTCGAACCAGGGGCTGCACGCCGGAACCCGGCTCACGGATACCGCGCACCGCGAGCGTCACCACCGCGGCCGACTCCCGGTGGGCGCGGATCAACTCCGCATAGTCCATGCGATAGATGGCCTCGCCCATCAGCACCAGCACCTGACCGGCGGCGCTGCGTTCCACCAGGTAACGGTTCTGGCGGATGGCATCGAATGGACCGCCATACCAGTTGAGGCCCTCGCGCTGCTGGGGCGGCACCGCGGTGATGAACTCGCGCATCTCCGGGTTGAAGATGGACCAGCCGTCGCGCAGGTGCTTGTGCAGCGAGTGGCTCTTATATTGGGTGAGCACCAGGACCTGGCGCAGACCCGAGTGCAGACAGTTGGCCAGGGTGAAATCGATGACCCGGTACTTGCCGCCGAAGGGAACGGCGGCCTTGGGGCGATCGATGGTCAGCGGCTCGAGTCCGGTACCGCGGTTGGCGGCGAGGACCAAGGTCAAGGTGTTGGAAGGCATGGCAGCGCTCGATCCTTCAGATAGTCATGGAAAGCAGACAACGCTTGGCACGGCAATTTAAGCCGGCCGCGCCACCACGGCATCGATCACCCGCTTCATGTCGCGCACCGCCTGATCCAACCCGCAGAACAGTGCACGGGCGACGATCGCGTGGCCGATGTTGAGTTCACGTATCCCAGGTATCGCCGCGACCGCCTTGACGTTGTGGTAATCGAGCCCATGCCCGGCATTGACCTGAAGTCCGAGCTCCAGGCCCACGGCGACCGCCTGACGGATACGCTGCAACTCCAGGGTCCGCTGCTCCGCAACCTGAGCGTCGGCGTAGCGGCCGGTGTGGATTTCCACCACCGGCGCACCGACCGCGCGGGCGGCCTGAAGCTGCGCCGGGTCGGGGTCGATGAAGAGCGACACCCGCACCCCCGCCTGCGCCAACATGGCACAGAAATCAGTAAGCTCGGCCCGGTGACCGGCCACGTCGAGGCCACCCTCGGTGGTCAGCTCGGCACGCCGCTCGGGCACCAGACAGCAGTCCGGCGGACGCAGCCGCGCGGCGATGCGGCCCATCTCCGCCGTGGCGGCCATCTCCAGATTCATGCGGGTCACCAGGATGTCGCGCAGCAGCTCCACGTCCCGATCCTGGATGTGCCGACGGTCCTCGCGCAGGTGCAGGGTAATCAGGTCCGCCCCCGCCTGCTCCGCCACCAGAGCGGCCTGGATCGGCTCCGGATAGCGGGTCCCCCGCGCCTGCCGGATCGTACAGACATGATCGATATTGACCCCGAGCAGGACCTCAGCTGGTGCATTGGTATTCATCGGACCTCCCCGACGCGTTCGTTTACGGACAAATCGCTCTTCTCCAATTCCCTGCCACCTGCTCGACCGTCAGAGTGATATCGGGGGTTGCGCTTCGGGGTACTCATGTTGCCACCGTGGTCCTGCGGGTCCATCCGCCCGGCAAGCCCATATCGGGGGTTGCGCTTCGGGGTACTCATGTTGCCCTCCCCCGCCACTGCCGGAACAGCTCCCGGCTCTTCAGTGGCTTGGGACCAAGATGGGGTTCGAGCAGGCGCCGACACAGGGTGCGCGCCTCGCGCACCTGCGCGGGCGCGAGCTCATCTCCCCGGGCGAGCGCGAGCAGGGTCGCACCGCAGACCCCCTCGCCCGCACCCTCGGCCGGAGCCGGACGCGTCCCGCGCCCAGGTTCGACCAGATAGTGACGATCCGCCACCACCGCCGCGCCCCCATCCACCACCCGATCCAGGGACGGAGCATAGCCCAAACCCTCCAGCAGGCGCAGTTCGAAACGCCGCAGGGCCGAGTCCAGGTGCTCGCCGGCGGCCAACTGACCAAGGGCGGCGTGATAGAAGGCAAAGATCGGATCGTGGGGATCATGGCGACCGAGCAACCGCATTAGGACCTCATTCAGATAGAAGGCACAGGGCAGGGCGGGCCCGCCGAGGTCGAAGGGGCGCCCGGCCGCCTCGACCCGGGTCAAGGTCAGCACCTCACCGCGCCCCACCACCCCCACCCAGAGGGGCTGGAAGGGTTGCAACAGTGCACTGGTGGGGCGTCGGCCGCGGCGCGCGCCCTTGGCAATCGCCGGGAACCGACCTGACCCCTGGGCAAACAACTCGACCAGGAGACTGGTATTGCCATAGTCCCGCCGATGCAGGACCAAGGCCCGGAGCAGACCGCCGGCGCCGCTCACCCGTCGTGATAACCCAAGCGGGCCAAGGCCGCCTCGTCACTCGACCAGCTCTTCTTGACCTTCACCCAGACCTCCAGGTGGACCGAACAGCCGAACAGTTTCTGCATCTCCAGACGCGCCTGGGTGGCGGTCGCCTTCATCGCCTCACCGCCCTTCCCGATCAGGATCGCCTTCTGACCCGGACGCTCGACCCAGATCAGTGCATTGATCCGATAGCGTCCGTCCACCGCCTCGAAGCGCTCGATCTCCACCGTCGTGCGGTAGGGCAACTCCTCGCCATAACGCTGAACCAACTGCTCGCGCAACAACTCGGCGGCGAAAAACCGCTCAGAGCGATCGGTGATCTGATCCTCGGGGTACTGAAACTCACCCTCGGGCAGGGCCGCGATCACCGCCCGCTCCAGGGCCTCGATCCCGTCGCCGCGGGCGGCGGAGACCGGAATCAGCTCGCGGAAGGCATAGCGCACCGCCAGCGATTCCAGGTGCGGCAGCAGGACCGACTTATCGGGAATGCCGTCGACCTTGTTGATGACGGCGATGGCGGGCAGTCCGGCCGTGGTCAGCGCCTCCAGGGCCAGCGCATCCTCGTCGGTCCAACGCAGGGCCTCGACCACCAGCAGCACCAGGTCGGTATCGCCGATCGCCGTGCGGGCCGCCCGGTTGAGATAGCGATTGAGTGCACCCTCCCCCCGGCGATGGATGCCCGGCGTGTCGACGAACAGGATCTGGCCCTCGGGGCGGGTCTTGATACCCAAGATGGCATGACGGGTGGTCTGTGCCTTGTGCGAGGTGATGGCCAGCTTCTGGCCCAAAATGCGGTTCAACAAGGTGGACTTGCCCACGTTGGGCCGCCCGATGATAGTAACGTAGCCGCAACGCGGCGGTGCCTGGTCAGCCATGAGCAACCTGTCCTTCGAATTGTGTCAACATCGCCTCAGCGGCGGCCTGTTCGGCACGCCGCCGACTGCTGCCCTCGCCGCGGCTGCACCATCGATCGTCCGGCAGCACGCAACTGACGGTGAAGCTCTGGGCGTGCTGGGTCCCGCCGACCGTCAGCACCTCATAGTCGGGGATCGGGCGATGGCGCGCCTGCAGGAGCTCCTGCAGACGGGTCTTGGGGTCCTTACTGGCACGCGCATCATTGAGTTGCTCCAGCGGGACGCGAAAGAGTTGCGTCACCACCGCCTGCGCCCGCGCGAAGCCACCATCCAGATAGACCGCGCCCAGCACCGCCTCCAGGGCGTCCGCCAGGATGGAGTCACGGGTGTGGCCACCGGTGCGTAGTTCACCGGTGCCCAGACGCAGATAGTCCCCCAGTTGCAGGCCGCGGGCAAGTTGCGCCAGCGACTCACGTTTGACGAGCGAGGCCCGCATGCGACTCAAAGTTCCCTCGTCGGCCTGCGGGAAGCGGCCAACCAAGGCCTCGGCGACGGCGAACCCAATCAGTGCGTCGCCGAGAAACTCCAACCGCTCATTGTTCACTGCACCCGCACTGCGGTGGGTCAGGGCTTGGTGCAGCAACTCCCAGCGGGCGAAGGGGTAGCCCAGGGCGCGGGCCAGGCGGCGGCTGTCCGTATTCACCGACCCTTGACCACCACCGTGTAATGGAAGGTCAGCACCGCGTCGATGTTAAAGAAGAGGTGCTCCCGCTGCTCATAATCGACCGTGAGCTCGGAGGTGTTATCCCCCGTCTGCTTGAGCGTGAACGACTTGGCATCGACGCCGCGGATGTTGTTGACCATCATGCGGCTCTCCATGATCCGCATGATGGCCGGCTTACCCCCCACGATGGGCTCCGGGGCGGCGGCCACGTCTTTCATGATCGAGGTCATGGTGTAGAAGCTCATATAGCAGGGACCGAGTTTGAAAAGCACAGTCCCCAGCGTAATGACCACCACCAAGACGAACAGCATGCCGCTCGCACCCATCCCCTTCTGCATGGCAGGCATCTTCGTCATTTTGATTACCCCCTATTGAATCAGATGACCCAGTCGGCCCCAGGCGATGGGCGGGAAACCCGTCCGCTCGCCGTCCCAGTGCATCCAGATGGCAAAGGCCTTGCCAACCAGATTACCCTCCGGCACGAAGCCCCAGCAGCGGCTGTCGTTGCTGTTGTCGCGATTGTCACCCATCACAAAATAGTGACCGGGCGGCACCGTCACCGACCCCAGGGCCAACACCCGGCACCCGGGCGGCAGGTCCGGCCGACCCGGCACGGCCAAGGTGTGGTGTTCAACGCCGTCCAGCGTCTCCAGCGCGTCCCGGGCGCCGGTCATCCCCGCCCCCGAGGCTACCCCGGTATAGAGCCCGATCGGCACTTGACCCTGCGGTTTGCCGTTGAGATAGATCGTCTTGTCCCGATAGGAAACCTGGTCGCCCGGCACGCCGACGATCCGCTTGATATAGTCGGTCTTGCCGTCCACCGGATACTTGAAGACCACTACATCGCCGTGCCGCGGCTCACCGATGGGCAGGAACTTGGTATTGAGGACCGGCAGCCGCAGACCATAGGCAAACTTGTTGACCAGGATGAAGTCCCCGGTCAGCAGAGTCGGCATCATGGAATTGGAGGGAATACGAAAGGGCTCGACCAGGAACGAGCGCAACAGCAGGACGATGAGGATGACCGGAAAGAAGGACCGGGCATACTCGACCAGCATGGGCTCGCGCCTGACGACTGACGCGGCAGCCGCCCCCGCACGACGCTTGGGCGCAAAGGCGAGGGCATCCACCAGCCAGATGCCGCCCGTCACGGCGGAGGCCAGCACCAGAAAGGCCGGAAAATCGAAATTCATGGACATCTCAGATAGTCAGATTCAAACCCGGCCAGACGCGACCAGTCCGCGACCAGTCCACGCCCGGCCCTCAATTGTCCTTGCCCACCTGCAGCACGGCCAGGAAGGCCTCCTGGGGAATCTCCACACGCCCCACCTGCTTCATGCGCTTCTTGCCCTTCTTCTGTTTGTCCAACAGCTTGCGCTTACGCGACACATCGCCGCCATAGCACTTGGCCAACACGTTCTTGCGCAAGGCCTTGACCGTGGTGCGGGCACTAATCGTGCTGCCGATGGCGGCCTTGATGGCCACCTCGAACATCTGGCGCGGGATCAGCTCCTTCATCAGCACCGTGATGTCCTGACCGCGTGACTGGGAAACCGCGCGGTGCACGATGGTCGAGAGCGAATCCACCTTGTCGCCGTTGATCAGCACATCGAGCTTCACCAGGTCCGAGGCCTGAAAGCGCTTATGCTCGTATTCGAATGAGGCATAGCCGCGGCTGGCCGACTTCAAGCGGTCGAAGAAATCGAGCACGACCTCCGCGAGCGGCAGTTCATAGGTCACCTGCACCTGCCCGCCCAGGTAATGGATCTGCTTCTGCACCCCGCGCTTCTCGATGCACAGGTTGATCACGTTACCCAGATAGTCCGGGGGGGTGAGGATGTGGGCCTCGATGATGGGCTCGCGGACCTCACTGATCTTATTGGGCTCCGGCAGATTGGCCGGATTGTCGATGCGAAAGACCTCACCGTCCTGGCGCAGTACCTCGTAGACCACGGTCGGGGCCGTGGTAATCAGGTCCAGGTCATACTCGCGTTCCAACCGCTCCTGGACGATCTCCATGTGGAGCATCCCCAGGAAGCCGCAGCGGGAACCGAACCCCAGTGCCTGGGACACCTCCGGCTCATAAAAGAGTGAGGCATCGTTGAGCCGTAACTTGCTCAGGGCCTCGCGCAGGTCCTCGTAGGCGTCCGAATCCACCGGATAGAGCCCGGAGAAGACCCGCGGACGCATCTCCTTGAAGCCTTCCAGCTTCTCCCCCGGCCGTTCGGGTCGGGTGATGGTATCACCCACCGGGGCGCCGTCGATCTCCTTGATAGAGGCGATGAGATAGCCGACCTCGCCGGGGCCCAGGCTGGGGCGCTCGGTCTTCTTGGGGGTAAAGACCCCCACCGAGTCCACCAGATGGCTGCGCCCGGTGGCCAGCATGACGATCTTGTCGCGGCGACGGATCTCACCGTTCATGACGCGCACCAGCGAGACCACGCCCACATAGGGGTCGAACCAGGAATCGATGATCAGTGCCTGCAAGGGGGCATCGCGGTCGCCCTTGGGCGGCGGGATACGGACCACCAAGGCCTCCAGCAGGTCAGGGATACCCTCGCCGGTCTTGGCACTCACCCGCAGCGCATCCTCGGCCTCAATGCCGATAATCTCCTCGATCTCCTTGATCACCCGCTCCGGCTCGGCGTTGGGCAGGTCGATCTTGTTTAAGACCGGCAGCACCTCCAGCCCCTGTTCGATCGCCGTGTAGCAGTTGGCCACACTCTGCGCCTCGACCCCCTGGGCGGCGTCCACCACCAGCAGCGCGCCCTCGCAGGCGGCCAGCGAGCGGGACACCTCATAGGAAAAGTCCACATGACCCGGGGTGTCGATGAAGTTGAGCAGGTAGGTGCGCCCGTCCTTGGACTTGAAGTCCAGGGCAATGCTCTGGGCCTTGATGGTGATCCCGCGCTCGCGCTCCAGGTCCATCGAATCAAGGACCTGGCTCGACATTTCGCGCTCGGTCAGGGCTCCGGAGAGCTGGATGAAGCGATCCGCGATGGTCGACTTGCCATGGTCGATGTGGGCAATGATCGAAAAATTACGGATATGGCTGAGGTCGGTCATCGTTATGGACCGTCGCTGGTCTCGTCAGGTGATCGCGGGGAGCGGCGGCGCCGGCAGGACAGGGCGCGGATGCGACGGCGTTGCAGGCCGCCCAGGGGAACCGCAAGAAGTCGGCCATCATAACAGAAACGGGGCAGGTTCATCCGCCCGCCGGGCGCAGGTCCGCCACCGCGTACTCCACCCCGGCCGCAAAGATGCGGGTCCCGCCGCCCTCGGCGATAGTCTGGCGCAACCCCTGTGGGTCAGTCACCCGCACGCCGGCCAGATAGTCGACGCCCCAGTCCCGCAGCTCGCCAAGCCAGGGGACGGTGGGCCCCATCAAGACCAGGGTGGCCGCGCGGGAGAGTTCGGCGAGTCGCGGAAAGGTCTTGTTGATCAGGCTGGTGGCGGTAAGGAAGACCCAGTCGGCGGCCGGCAGACAGAACTCGGCGGCCGGGTCCGGGAGATCGCCGGCCCCCGGGTTGCGCTCGATCACGGTCAGGTCCCAACCCAACTCGAGTGCATCCAAGCCGGGATAGCGCCCGATGACCGCAACCCGCCGGCCGGCGAGTTGGTCCGCAAAGTGGTGGAAGACGGCCAGGTTGGCGGCGGGGCCGGGGGTGAGCCCCACGGCGGTCGCGGCCAGGACCGCGCCGGGGTTGAGTGCAGCGTTGATGGCAGCCATCCCGACCGTCGCCTCAAAGGGGTCCCAGGCGCGCACCCAGGGGGCCAGCTCCGCAAGGCGTCGGCCGGCAAGTGTTCCGGGCCAGGCGAGGGTGCGGGTGGCGGTCCCGGGGCTCATCGCCAGACCGATGCCGCCGGCCGTGCGGCACAGCGTCCAGGTCAGACCGATCAGGACCTCGTCCGCGCACGCCGCGGTGGGAACCGCGTCGATCAGCAAGTCGTAGATGCGCTCAGGGGGCTCAATCATATTGCGTGTCCTTCCACCGCCGGAGCGCTGTGAAGACCGCCGCGTGACCCTGGAGCGGGTGCCCGGCAAAGCGCTCGGCGGCGGCGATGACCTGGGGCTCGCCGGTGCGCAGGAAGGGGTTGGTGGCGAGTTCCTCGGCGAGCTCCGACGGCACCGTCGGCAGGCCCTGGGCGCGGAGCGCCGCCGCCTTGCGCTCACGGGCAATCACCGCCGGGTTGTCCGGTTCCACCCAGCGGGCGAAGCCCAGGTTGGCCAGGGTGTATTCGTGGGCGCAGAACTGGCGCGTCGCCGGGTCCAGGGCGGCGATGCGGCGCAAGGAGGCGGACAGGCGCTGCGGGGTATCGCCGAAAACCCGCCCGCAGCCGCCGGCGAACAGGGTATCCCCGCAGAAGAGCAGGCCCTCCCCCAAGAAAGCGATGTGGGTCGCGGTGTGGCCCGGAACCTCCCAGACGGTGAAGCGACTGGTGAGACCCGGGGGCGCGACCACCTCACCCTCGCCGACCTGCCGGGTCAGGCCGCGGATGTGCGAATCGTTGGGGCCGATGACCGTGAGCCCCGGGAAGGCCAGCGCCAACTCAGCGAGCCCGCCCACATGGTCCCCATGGTGGTGGGTCACCAGCACGGCGGTGAGTCGCAATCCCTCGGCCGCCAGGGTCTCTAGCACCGGGGCCGCGTCACCGGGGTCCACCACCACCGCGTCGCGGCCGGGCGGCTCGGTCAAGAGCCAGATGTAGTTGTCGTCGAAGGCGGGAATGGGGCAGATGTTGAGCATGGATGGTGGTCCTTGTTGGCCTCAGGGTGACAGATCCGCCAGGTCATAGGTCGCCGCGGCATCCTCCACCGCCCAGCGAATCGCCGCGGCCGTCTCCTTGCCGATCCCATGCACGCCGGCCAATTCGGTGGCCGGAGCGGCCATCACCGCCTCGATCGTACCAAACCGCTCCAGCAGCCGCTTGGCGCGCTCGGGGCCAATGCCCGGCAGGCCTTGCAGGATGCGGCTTTGGACCCGTGCCTTGCCGCGCGGCCGGCGTCCCTTGCGGGGCAGCGAACCGGACGCGAAGGCCCGCCCCTGACGGGCCGCGAACAACATCAACTGCGCCGTCTCCGCCGGGCCCAGCGAGCGCAGCAAGGGAATCCCCAGAAACAGGGTCAGGGCGACCAGCGCGCCCTGGATCGCCTCGCGCCGCATCCGGCAATCGGCCAGGTCCCGCGTCGTGCCCTCCAGGATCAGCGCCGTGGGCAGCGGGGCCTGCGCCAGCCGTAACCCCTGTGTAAAGAGCCGTCCATCCTTGATCGAGGCGACGAGGTCCGGCAGGGTCTTGCGCTCGAAGAGCAGCGTATCATCGACCAGATAGTCGCCGAGCGCCAGCCGCGCCACCCGCGTCTCGACCCCCTCGTGGCCACGCAGTGCGGCGAGGACGGCACCGGCCGACTCGCGGTCATCGACGACGACGCAGACGCTTTGGCTGGCGGCCATGGACAAGCCCCCGATTAGGCGACCTCGATCCCATTGAAAAACTCGACCACCCCGGTGTCCAGCGAATACTCGGCCCCGACCACGACCAGTCCCTCGTGTTCGATCAATTGCTCCAGCAGCTCCGAGCCGTGCCGCAGATGGCTGACCGAGACCCCGACATTAGCCCGCACGGCGTGCCGCACCAGCGTCTCCATGTCGTGCCGCAGCTCGGTGCGCAGCAGGCCCTCGACGGACGGCCGGATGCGGT
>CAILVI010000231.1 GCA_903837595.1 uncultured Thiodictyon sp. | reverse complement strand
AGCAACCCCCACCGAGGATTACTGCCGCTCACCAAGCTTCCATACACTAATCGCTGTGTAGTGCCGACCTTTGCCCCTGCGGTGCAAGCCAACCAATGGGTTACGTGAAAAATAGGCGCGAATAGTCGAAGACGGGCTAGCCGCCGACGCGCCGCGGCCCGTCGCCGTCTCCAGCGACTCGCGGCGCTCTATCAGGCACAAGCGATGCGCCTCTCTCGTGTCACGTGCTGGTTCAAGGGTTCAGGTGCCGCTCAAGCATCTCGCGTTCGTGGGCGACGGCAGCGATGATGACGTCACCCGTCGCATCGACCGAAAAGACGAGCAGATGCCGCGGTCGCCCCACCGAGGCGCCGCCGACTCGGGCCTTGCTCCACTTGAGGTGATAGACGAAGTATCCAGGTCTCACATCGGTGATCGATTTAACCCCAATGCGGCCCTGGTCCTCGGCCAGATCGCGCAACGCTTGGTCCAGCAGTATCCGGTAACGGGTGCGCGCGGCAACGCCGAACTCCGCCTCGCTGCACCTCAGGACCCGCCGAATGTCGTCGAGTGCGCCCCGGGTCAGGCGCACCTGCGTCATGCCGGTCTCGCATCCAGCGACTCGCCCAGATCCTCGGCATCGAGGGCCTCAAGCAGACCGGGCGTGAACGCCACCAGTCGACCTGCGGCGACATCACCCTCGGCCTCGTCCAATCTGGCCCGCAGGTAATCGAGCTTCGCTGTCTCCAGGGACTCGCGGCGCTCCATCAGGCGCAGGCTTTCGCGCAGGACCTCGCTGGCATTCCGATACCGGCCAGAACCCACGAGTTGGCCGATGAAGGCCTCTTGATGTTCGGTCAGAACGACGTTTCGGGTTGGCATGAGCTGGTACCTCCAGGTTGGCAGGCGGCAATTATGGCAGAGTCTGCCACTCGTGACCCAAGAGGCGAGCGGGCGGCAGGGCGGTCAGGCCGCCATCCTCAGGGCTGGACCGGGCGCGGCACCGCAGTCCCGCCCCGACCGATCTGGTGGCGAGCGTCCCTCGCCCGCCACCGAGTATGCGACACTGCACCGAAGCCCCCCTCCCTCACACGGCGAGTTCACACCGGTGTCGAAGTCTCTTCTCACAACGAACCCGTACCTTCGCGACCCGCAGGCGCGGCGGACCGCGATGCGGGTCTCCGCGGCCAGTTCCTCCGCGGTCGAGGGCATCCGCAGGCCATTCGCCAAGTCGGGTTTTCTAAGGCAGGTTGACGGCGACCAAATTTAGGACTTCGACCAAGGCCAACTTGGGCCAGGCCGTGAAGCATCCTATAACACCAGATAAGGCTTGTTCGCCTGCTCCCAGCCGCGAATCGCGGCGCCCAAATGGCCGCCGTGAAGCTGTTGATCGTCGAACGAGGTGCGCAGCACGGCCGCAATGTCGTCTACTCCCTTGCTTGACTTGAGACTACCCAGCACCCTGGTCAGACCAATGCGCAGGATACTCACCAAGTCGTGACCCTGGCAGATTGACCAAGGATCGGCGTCCGGTAGCGCGTCCAGCTCAGCATGCAGATCGTCGATGGATGGAACTGTGCCGGTCCTTACCGCCGCATCATGAAAATCGTCCCGGGACACCAACCAAGTGTCGCGGTTGAGGAACCGTTCGAGTCCGAGCTTGTGAAACGGGATCTCCCAGGCCCGACGCTGCGCCACCCAACTGTTCAGGTACCCCGGCCAAGCTACCCCAGCTGAGGCATCGGCGGGTTGCCCTGGAACGTCATGACCAAGGCTTGGTAGGTATCGAAGGATTGCTTGTGTAAGGTCGAGAGGTAGGAGCGGACGGTGGCGAACGCCGT
>CAILVI010000230.1 GCA_903837595.1 uncultured Thiodictyon sp. | reverse complement strand
TTTCCTATGCCAGTCCGCTGATCCATTTCTGGTCGGTGCGGGCGCTGCTTTGGATACTGATCGGGACTCTGATGCTGTTGGTTGCCCCGATTCCGTTACCCGCCTTGGGCGTGCCGGTTGGGGTGGCCGTCGTTGCCGTGCTCTTGGGGCTTGTGCTTGCCAACAGCCAGAAGCGACTGTAGGCCAGTGGCGGCAGGGTTGGGCTCGTGCCCAGTCTCCCGCCGGTCTAGTCGAACCAGTTTTCGATCGCCAATCCGCCAAAGTGCTGGAAGTCCGTCACGTTGCGAGTCACCAAGGTCAGGCCGTTGGTCGCGGCGATGGCCGCGATCTGTCCGTCCGCGTAGGGTGTTGGGCGACCTTGGGCATCCAATGCCACCCGCTGGTCGGCGTGCCAGATGGCCGCATCGCGGTCATAGGCGAGTACCGCGATAGGCTGGCGCAGCAGTCGCTCCAGATAGTCAGTCAACGCCTCGCGTCGGCGCCCCGGCGGCAGGCGGCCGAGCCCGTGGCGCATCTCGTGGATCACGGTCGCCGCGGTCGTGGACTCGGACTGATACTTGCGCAGACGGGCGAGGACCTTGGGCTCGGGGGACCGCTTGGTCGGCTCGGACAGGATGTTGGTGTCGAGCAGGAACCTCAGTCGGTCCAATCGAAGACCCTCCCGGGGGAGGGATCGCGCCACCCGTCGATCTCCTCAGGCGTCAAGTCCGGCCAGTCGAAAGCGGTCTGGGTGCGCCATTCGGCGATGGCGTCCCACAGGCCCGGCCGCGTCTGGTTGGGGTGCATGGCCGCATAGTCAGACTCCGACATGAGGACGGCCACCGATTTGCCGCGGCGGGTGATATGCACGACCTCCCCGCCCTCGACCCGATGGATCAGGCCGGTCAGTCGGGTCTTGGCCTCGGCAACTGAGATCTCGGTCATTTGGAATCACCCTCCGCGGGCAAGGGGTGGTGCGATGACCACCAGCATGGGCATCTTAGCCGGGCGGGATCGAATCGAGAAGCCTGGTAGGCGGTTGGCTGGATAGATGGAGCCTGAGGCGGGACCGGAATGGCCTCTCCGATGACCTGTGTGAGGAGCGCCTAGGTCAAGCCAGCGAGGCCGATCTTGAGGACTGGGCTGACCGCGTGCTGGAGTGCCAGAGCCCGTAAGGATGTCTTTGACGGATCGGCTTGATCGAGCGAGCCATCGGGTGCGGGGAACTAACGACGAGCTTTTTTCGTGGTACGTCCCCGATTTCCCTTCGTCCCCGATTTCCCTTGGTCATCACGTGCCGGCCTCGGGCTTTGGGTGGCATGGGTCACCGGGGACTGCAATCTTGCCGGTCCTACGGCGGTGAAGTCAACGCGCCCGCGCTCGACCTATGCCATTCCCGTGTGGTCGGTTTGCGCCTGCCCTGCCCCTGGATATACAGTGGCATCAAAACCCACACGCCAGCACAAGAAACGGACATCATGAACGACCTGCTTCAACTCGCAACCGTCTCGTTGGTCAACTTCCTCTCGGTCCACTTGCCCAAGTTAGCCGACGACTGGTGGGCTAAGCAAGTCATTGATCGCTTAAGCTTTCAGCAGCAGCGCATGGCACAAGATCGCGGATTGACGACGCTGGACCAGCTTGACCTCGCCGCCTTGCTGCGGCTGCTCGATCAAAATTGGTACGACCTGTCCAATGAACTTCGCCTGCCGCGCGAAGGCCGAACCTGGGTCAAGGAGATGCAGACGGTGCGCAACAAGTGGGCGCATCTGTCGGCGCAGGCGATGCCGGACGCGGAGGTCTACCGCGACGCCGATACCTTGGGCCGCTTGCTGGAGATGATCGAGGCCGACGCCGGGGTGCTGGCCCAAGTGCTAGCCACCAAGGCCACCGCACTCGCCGCGATGGCCGGGGCGCGAGGTGCCGGCGCGCCATCGCCGAATCCCGCAGCCCAGGCCGTTGCGCCGCCCACGTCCTTGTACCAAGTCGGCGACTTGGTTGCGCTGCGCTCCAACCCCAGCATCCTGATGCCGATTATCGAGGTCCTCCCAGGCGTTGCCGAATGCCGCTACCGGGTCTTTCAGGACAACAAGAAGGCAACCTATTACGAAAGTCAGATCCAGCTTCCCGCCGCGGCCGAGGATGCTCGAATACGGCTCAGTGCAGACGCGCTGCACGCGTACCTGACCAGCCTGCAACTGCTCTCGCCCTCCACCGCCAACCTGTTTTCGCTACGCTCGGGTCGCGTGCAATTCGTGTCTTACCAGTACCGGCCGGTGCTGAAGCTCATCCGGGCCGATCGGCCCCGCTTGCTAATCGCCGACGAGGTTGGGGTGGGCAAGACGATCGAGGCCGGGCTGATCATCAAAGAACTGCGGGCGCGCATGGACATTTTGTCCGTGCTCATCATTTGTCCCAAGGCACTCGTGTCGGAGCGCAAATGGTTTGTCGAAATGCGCCGCTTCGATGAGCATTTCACGGCCCTGGATGGCACCCAGCTAAGACACTGTCTGCACGAGACGCACCTTGAAGGGGAGTGGCCTGACCAGTACGCCAAGGCTATCGTGCCGTTTTCGCTGTTCGACTCGGACCTGATCTTCGGCAGTGGCGGCAAGGGCAAGAAAAAGAAGCAAGGTTTGTTGGCGCTGGACCCACCGCCCAAGTTCGATCTGGTGATCGTCGATGAGGCGCATCACATCCGCAATCCGGCAACCTATCTGCACCAAGCCGTACGCTATTTTTGCGACAACGCCCAGGCCGCGATCTTTCTCACCGCCACGCCAGTGCAGTTGGGCAGCGAGGACCTCTTCACCCTGCTCAACGCCTTGCGTCCGGACCTGGTCATCGACCGGGCCAGCTTTGCGCAAATGGCCGAGCCGAATCGGCCCATCAATATGGCCGTTGCGCATTGCCGGGCGGCCAAGGAGGGTTGGCAGGCAGAAGCCCGGACCTGTCTCGATGAAGTGGCGCAGACCGAATGGGGCCGGATGTTCTTGCGGGAATCACCGCCATTCCAAGCCATTTACGACCGCCTGAGTGAGAAACCCATGGATGATGGCGCACGGCTCACACTCACCCGCGCCGTTGAGGACCTCTATACCTTCAGCCCACTGATCAATCGCACCCGCCGCCGCGACATCGGCGAGTTTACAACCCGCAAGCCGGAGACGCTGACCGTCCCATTCACCCCCGGGCAGCAGCGGCTGCATGACGACCTGCTGGATCTGGTGGCGCGCATCCTGGCCTATTGTCACGGCCAGCAGAACGTAAAGTTCATGATGACCACCATCCGCCGGCAGGCCGCCAGCTGTCTCTATGGCCTCGCCCCGCTCTTACGCAACATCCTTGCCGGTAAACTCGACCGCCTCGAAGCCATGGAAGCCAGCGACAGCGACACCGAGCCAGACCTCAGCTTCGTCAATCAGGTTCGGACCGACATTGAAACCTTGCTGAGACAGGCCGACAACCTCGAGCCGCAAGACCCGAAGGTCGACGCCTTCGTCAAGGTGCTGTGCGACAAGGGCCAGATGCCGAATAACAAGGCGCTGGTGTTCAGCACCTTCCGCCATACGCTGGCCTATCTCGCCGCTCACACGCAGTCTACGAGTTTGCGTTACGGACTAATACACGGCGACGTGCCGGATGAGGAGCGAGCCGATTTGCGCCGTCGATTTGCGCAGCCGAAGGAGGACCCCGCTGCATTGGACGTACTGCTTTCGTCTGAGGTTGGTTGCGAAGGGCTTGACTTTCAGTTTTGCGATCTGCTTGTCAACTATGACCTGCCATGGAATCCGATGCGCATCGAACAGCGTATCGGCCGTATCGACCGCTATGGCCAAAAGAGTGAGACCGTGGCCGTCGTCAACCTGATTACCCCCGGAACCGTCGATGCGGATATCTACGAACGCTGCCTATGGCGCATCGGTGTCTTCCAACACGCGGTCGGCGGCAGCGAAGAGATCCTGGGTGAGATAACCCAGGAGTTGCACGACATCGCCGAAAGCTTCGCCCTGAGTCCCGCACAACGGGCGCAACGGCTCCAGCAGCTCGCCGATAACGGCATTCGACAGATCCAGGAAGAACAGGCATTAGAGTCGAAGCAGGCCGAGTTGTTCGGACTGAGCGTGCCGAACCAAGCCTGGCGACAGGAAATCGAGGCGGCTGAGACTTTCTGGCTGTCACCCGCGGCCCTGCAGCGGTGTGTCACGACCTATCTGGCGGATCGCCTCGAGCGTGATCTGGAGTTTCTGCTCGGCGAGAAACCGCTCAAGACGCTACGACTGAACCAGGAGGCGCGGACGAAACTGCTCGAAGACTTCAAGCGCCTGCCGCGCGCCACTGATCCGGTTGCACGGCAGTGGGAGAAATGGCTCAAAGGCGCACAACCCACCCTGTCAGTCACCTTCGATCAGGAGAGCGCAGCCGAGAATGCGAACGCGGTCCATCTGAATGTACTGCATCCGCTCATCCGGCAGGCCGCTCGTTGCTTGGATCAGCCGGAGCCAGTCCATGTCCATCTTGCGGTCGCAAGCCCGGATGTCCCCACGGGGACATACCCATTCGCCCTGTATCGCTGGCAGAAATTTGGCGTGAAGGCGGACCAGTCACTGGTTGTGGTGTCATCGGAGCAGCTGGTTGAAGACGCTTTGATGGGGCTGCTCCCAACCGCGACGGATTCACAGGAGCCCCTGCTACCCGACACCGCCCAATATGATGCGCTTGACACACGTCATCACGGTAAGTGGACCGCTGCCCAAGCGAATCACATCGCCGACAACAGGGAACTGGTTGAGCATCGTATACAGAGTCTCACCATCAGTCACCGCGCTCGTCACCAACTACTCGACGACCGAATCGCAGCGGCGACCGATGACAAGATTCGGCTTATGCGACAAGGCGAACTGGCACGAGCCGTTTTGGACTTCGAGCGACGGCTGGCCGCGCTCGACGAGGCCGCTGCGAGCGGCGACATTCATGCATCGCCGATAGTGTTTGGCGTGCTTTCCGTAACGTCACAGGAAGGAATATGAGCATCATTGATGAGGTTCGGGCCGATCGGGAAGAACTGGCCCGAGTTCTAAAGAGGCATCTAGGAATCCGGAAGATCGTCGAAGATCTCTACCCGGACAGCGCCCACTTCATCTATGAGCTATTGCAGAACGCGGAGGACGCAGGTGCGACCGAAACCACCTTCATATTGACTGAGGCGGGTCTTACTTTTGAACACAATGGCCGCCCATTCGAGCCCAGAGATATTGAGGCTATTACGGATATTGGGGAAGGTACAAAGGCCAACGACGACGACAAGATAGGACGCTTCGGCATTGGCTTTAAAGCGGTTTTCGCTTACACGGAGACGCCGCGTATCTGGTCATCGAACTTCGCCTTCGAGATTTCCGATCTTGTATTGCCTTTTGAGCTATCGCCAAGAGCCGATCTGGGAAAAGTCACCCGTTTCGAGTTTCCGTTCAACAACCCAAAAAAATCTGCCACAGATGCCTGCGCAGAAATCGAAAAGGGACTGCACGAACTACCGGAAATGACGCTGTTGTTCCTCTCCAGCATCGAATCGATTGAATGGGAGTTACCGGAAGACGGTACGGGTGGAGTGTTTCGTTTTCCACACGCCGAACTTCATGTTGAGGTGTTCAAGAAGGCTGAAGGAAAAACTACCTCTAGCTCACATTATTTGCGATTCACTGCTCCGGTCCACGGATTAGATAAACAGCGCATCGCTGTTGCTTTTCAACTTGATCTTCTTCCCAAGGCCAATGGCTACGATGCCTTGAAACCACTTGCCGAGCAGTTCAGAATCATTCCGGCAAACCCGGGGCGGGTGGCCGTCTTTTTTCCGGCTGAGAAAGAGACATCGGGACTGCGTTTTCACCTGCACGCGCCTTTTGTGCCTGAACTCAGCCGGGCAAGTATCAAAGAGACGCCCGCTAATACCCCGCTTTACCGGCAACTGGCGAATCTGGCGGCGTCCTCGCTTCACTCCATTAAGGGTCTAAGTCTCCTGACAGCAGATTTCTTAGGCGTTCTTCCTAACCCGCAGGAGGATATCCCGAACCGCTACGTTGATATACGACAAGCGATTATAGACGAGATGAATGAGGAGCCGCTGACGCCAACATACTACAAGGATCATGCACCGGCCAAGCACCTATTGCAAGCGAGGGCTTCGCTAAAGATGCTTCTTTCAGCAGAAGACATCAAGACCCTTATTGAAGGGAGTGAGAATGCGCCCAAATGGGCTATCGGCGCGGCTCAGAAGAACAGCGCCGTAGAACGATTTCTCACCGGCTTGGCCATTCGCGAATGGGACATCCCTCAGTTTGTTGCACTATTAGAGCAGCGGGCATCAGACGGATACCGATGGGACCCCTTTTTCAATAGAGCGCACCAAGGTGCAGATAGGTCGTTTATCGCATGGCTAGCCACGAAGCCGGACGATTGGTTCCAGAAGTTCTACGCACTACTTGCCGACGATTACCTAACAGGTCCTGAGTATGCAAAGAGGCGCTTACTTGAGAAATTGAAGCCGTTACATATCATCCGCCTTAGCTCAGGCGGATACACCATGGGTAACAGGTGTTTCTTCCCAACGGATGAAGTTGAGGAAGATGAAGTACTTCCACGAGTAGCAAAAGGCGTATTTACTTCTGGCAAGCAAAAGATAGAACAGGAAAGCGCCATAAACCTGCTGGAAGCACTCGGCGTCCGACATGTCGGCGAAGCCGAGCAGGTTGAAGCGATCTTGAAAAAACGTTATTGTAACATAGATTTTAGCCCATCAAAGAGCGACCTAAATCGCTTTATGGCATTAGTCGAAAAAGACGCTGCGCAGGCCGTCATATTTAAAGATTATTCGATTCTGAAAAGAGAGGACGGCAAGTGGGGCCTGCCGGGTCAAGTTTATCTCGATATGCCTTATCTCGAAACGGGGTTGAGCGTGTATTACGAGAGACGGGGAGATAGAGCGGACCGCATCGCTTTATCCAAAGAGTATCAAGAGTATGGGATTTCCACCAAGAGACTGGTCGAATTTGCACGGCGAGTGGGCGTAGCGGTTGAACTAATAATTAGTGAGGTGCCGTGCCACTACAATCCCGACGCGGAGAATCTCGTTCATCGCGCTCCCGGCCGGAACGGTAGGTCAAATTACAGAATCGATAAGGACTACATGATCATTGGGTTAGATCAAGCATTGGAGAGAGAGGATGAGTCGCTGTCTCGACTTATTTGGCAAACGTGCGTCAATGCGAAGAATCAGAACTGGATAAATGCGCGGTATCGAAACAACATGAACTCACCATGCAACGAAGCACCTTCGCAACTAGCAGTACTGCTTCGGAACAAGAACTGGATTCCTCAAATCGGCGGCGGCTTTGTCTGTCCGGCGGAAGCCGAGCGCGACCGGCTTCCAGATGGTTTTGCATTTGATCCTGGCTGGTCCTGGTTAAGCGCCATCCGGTTTGGCGAGTCGATCGCGAAACAATCGGCGGAGAGCCGCAGAAAACGTGAAGTGGCCATGGAACTAGGGTTTAACGACGATGATTCACTCAACGACGCGAAGTGGTTTGTCGAGCTAGATCCAGAGGAGCGACAGAGATTCAAGAAACAATACGAGGGCAAACATCGTACAGCGTTGCCAGAACACGAGTCCGCTAACCCCGAACGACGAACCAATCGCGTTCAAGAAGATGCGGCCGAGGCACCAGAACGCCGAACTGAAAAGCGCACAAGATCAGTCTCGGTTGGGCGGGAAAGCGTCAAGAAAGATACTGATCCGTATCTTCGCCAACAATACACCAACAGCGATGAAGAAACGATCTGCCAAGTATGCAAAGCTGCACTACCATTCAAACTCGCCGACGGCAGCTATTACCTGGAAGCCGTCGAGTTCCTGCCGGAGCTAAAGCGGCGTCACTACCAGAACTACCTTGCACTTTGCCCCAATCATGCCGCGATGTTTCAGCATGCCAACGGGTCCCGGGATATGATGATGGACCTGTTTCGCGACATGGATGGCAACGAACTAGAAGTGATACTCGCCGACGAGAACGCCAGTATCTACTTCACCAAGACCCATATCACGGACATCGGGGCAATCATCTCAGCGGATAATTCAGGCGACGAGGAGGAAGAATGAGCGCCGGACGAGCCGTCAGCGCCAATTCGGGAAATTCGGTCTGGGCAGTGGGCTGGGTTCAATGTCAATATTTTGTCGCGCGCAAATAGATAGACGCCAGAGAAACAGAGCGGAGGGTGTTTTGCCTATGAATATTAATTTACCACCTCAGTTGGAAGACTGAAGTTTCCCGTTTTCAATTTGGCCACGTACGCCATGATCGCAGCGAGTAGCGGAATTTGCACCGGTTTGCCCAGATCCGCGCAATCGATACCGAAACTCTCACCGCCGAGGTCCTGAGCCAGCCGCCGCCGCAGGTCCGCGAAGGCGTATTCGGTCCGTTTGGTCGTGGCATAGCGTCGGGGCTGTGCGTTCGCCAAATGCTCGCCATAGATCCAGGGGATCGCGCTCGCTGCCATGCAGAAATTCAGGTGGTGAAATAGGGGGCGTGGCGAAATAGGGGACGTACTACGATATCCTCCGCCGACAAACCCCATACGATACCGCATCCATGAGACGGGTTCTTTACTCTGTGTCAGGACTCCCGGCGCCTGCAAGCCTGGCCTTGCGCGCTGACTGCCGGGCTCGGACGGATATCACTTACCTAGTCCCCGCAGGTGGACTGGTCCGCCGGGAGACGAGCAGGTGCCGATCTCGGCGACTCTGTGGAGGGCCTCACGGCTGCGTTTCGATGCGCACCATAAAGCGAAACGAGGGGTCTGCGCGGGTGCTTCTGGCCTTGAGCCAACCCCCTTTCCCGCATTCCCCCCAAAAATCCGCACTTTCAGCTCTCACGCTCCCCGCCCGCCGGGCAGCACACTGCGCCCATGGCAGACCCAACCGAAATTCCCAAGTACATCGACGATCCACCGCTGATCCTGCTGTGGCGCGTCGATGATCTCGTCCCGATCGTCCTGTGTCTGGTCATCGGGATCTTCACCGGCAGTCCCGGGACGATGTTCAAACTGATCGTCCTGGGCGTCCTCTTGGTGCGCCTGTATTCCAAGTACCGCGAGCGGCGCCCCGACGGGCACGCGCTGCACTTCCTCTATTGGTACGGCCTGCTGCCCCTGCGTGGGCGTACCACCCCCAATCCATTCTGTCGGCGGTGGCTACCATGAACCTCCAGCGATTTCTCGCCACCTGGGCCGGGCTGACGCTGGAGAACCGGGTCAACCGCCTGATCATCCTGCTGCTCATCGGCGTGAACTGCGTGTTGGCCATGACCATCAACCAGACCGATCGCACCGTGGTGTTGGTGCCGCCGGTGCTGGAAGGGGAGGTCTCGGTGGCCCGCTCCTCGGCCAGTCAGGAGGTCCGGGAGGCCTGGGCGCTGTTCGTCGCCGAGCTGCTCGGCAACGTCACCCCCACCAATGCCGAATTCCTGACGAAGGCCCTGGAGCCACTGCTGGCACCGGCGCTGCGGGTCGACGTGCTGCGTGTGCTGGATGCCCAGGTCGCGGAGATTCGCCGGGAAAAGGTCAGTCTGGCCTTTGAGCCGCGGGAGATCAGCCGGGACCCGGCGAGCGGCACGATCTATATCACCGGCACCCATGTGACCAGCGGACCGGCCGCCAAGCCGGTCAACAAGTCACGCACCTATGCCCTGCGTGTCGAGTTCAAGAACTATCGTCCGGTCGTGGTCTTCCTGGATTCCTATCCCGGGGAGCCGCGCGTCGGCGCAACCGTTGGGAGCCCGCGATGATCCGTCAACCGACCCTGCTCGCCCTGTGCATCTCACTCGCGCTCGGCACCGCCCAGGCCGCGCCGGAGCCCGACCCCGGGGCCGCGATCCCGCGGGTCGCCTGCGACCTGTTGGATGTCCGCACCGCGGCGGCGGGACCCCGCGCCGACCCGGCCGGGACTGGCGAAAGTCTCCCCGGCGGCGCACCGACCATCCGCCAGGTCGGCGGACTCGACCTGGCCGCCCGCCGGACCAGCAGCGCCCCTGAGCGCCGTGGCGGTTTCTTGCGCGTCGCCATGGGTCCGCCGGCGGGCCAGGCCCCATCTGTGGCGATGGAACTGGGACCCCGCAACGTCAGTATCACCCCGGGCACCACGGCGTTGATCGAGATCGCCATCGATCACCTCAACCGCATTGTCACGCCCTTCGCAAACCCGGTGGTGCGGACCGTCTCGGCGGCCAGTACCAGCGTCGACGGGCATGTGGTCTACGTGGCCACGTCGACCGAGGAACCCGTGTCCCTGTACATCAGCGACGGGCAGAGCAATGACCTGGCGTTGTCGCTCACCCTGGCCCCGCGGTACGTGCCGCCGCGCGAGATCCGCCTGACCGTGCCCGGATATCGCGGCAAGGGTGCGGGCGGCGCGGGACCCGACGGCGGTAAGTCGGCGTCGCTGCCGGGCACCGCGGGGGAGGGCAACGGGAGCACCCCCTATGTCGCCGCCTTGACCGACCTGTTGCGGGCCATGGCGCAGCGACGGCTGCCGGCGGGTTTCCAGGTCAAGGGCGGCGGCCCGAAGGCGCACTGCGCCCCGGGGCTCAAGATCACCAGGACCCAGCTGATCCAGGGGGCGACTGCCAGCGTGCTGACCCTCGGCGTGCGCAATGCCGGGACCGGCACCGTGCCGGCCAACGAGTCGGCCTGCGACCTGGACAAAGGCATCGTCGCGGCGGTCGGCGCCTGGCCGTTGAAGGCCCTGGCACCGGGGCAGGAAACCGAGGTCTTCCTGGTGCTCCAAGAGGGCACCGTGGCGACTGACCCGAGTGGGACACCCCGGTGATCAATCTCAAGAGCCGATGGGCATCCCTTTCGCCCGGCGTCCAGCGTGTGGTTGCCTGGGGTGCGGGCGGCTCCGT
>CAILVI010000229.1 GCA_903837595.1 uncultured Thiodictyon sp. | reverse complement strand
GGGCATGCGGGGCATTCATGGCCTCCTTCCTGAGGTCGTCCGGGATCTGATTCCACTTCGCGAGATCGAGTTTGAGCATAAACGATGCGTGCTTTTTGTATCGGGGACAGGTCTGGCCGACAGGGTGCTCGGCACGGGATGCAAAGTATCACAGAAATTACGTATCCCGCGCTAGGCGGGGTTTACATCCTCGATTGGAACGGGGACGAGGACCGATGCACGATCCGCACCGGCCACGGTCCCGCGAAGATCACCGCGCTACGCCGCTTCGCCATCGGCGCTATCAAGGCGAAGTCCCGCGGCACCGTCGCCGCCACCATCCAGCGCCTGGCACGCAACGTCGGCTTGGTGTTCGACTACCTGGGCATGACCGAGAACTCACGCCGCCGTCGGCGGGGACGGCCAGCGACCGCGGGGTAGAACGGATTTGCCGTGATCTCAGCCCTGGCACGTTGGACCTCGCGCACCGTCTGCTGGGACTCACGCAGCTCCCGGCTGGCATCGGCCAACTCGGCGGACAACCGGGCGCAGTCCTGGCCGCTGCGGGTCACCTCCTCTTGTTTGGCGACCAAGGTCTGGGCAAGCTGGCACAGTTCGCCCTGGACCTGCTGGACTTGCGTCTCGTGGCGACGCTGGTCCTGACCCCGCTGGTCTTTGTCAGACCCCCGTTTCAGACGGCGCTGGTCAGCAAGGCCGGTGGACCCTGAGCTGGCCGGCGAGGAAACGAGCGCGGTCGGCGCTTCTGGGCAGCGGCCGAGGCCAGCGAATTCCTTCCTGCCATCTGGCGCGCGCCAGCACTGGTTGGACATTCGGGACGCCGCTGGGGTAGCGTACCATCGGCTTTCGCGATCGTTGCACGGGATAGGACCCGTCGCCAACAACCGCATCCAGCTGACCCGATCCTCCACTACCCAGGCGGCGCCACGTGCTGGTATACCCATGAGTAAGTCACCTAAGAGCCTACCGACGCTGACCCTCAACAGACGATTCGTCCAGGACTTTGTGGCCAAAGACCCCCCCTGCTTCGCCCTCGGCATGATCGAGGAGCGCGATCAGCCGTACGCCGTCTTGGCGTTGCGTCCGGGCCTGGAGATCCCGGCAGGCACCACCGACCTGGGCTTCAACCTGGGCCATGCGGTGTTGGGTAGCGCCGATTTCGAGTTGATTCAGTTCACCTTCGAGTTCTACGGGTTCGCGACCTACAACGTGCTGCTCAATCCCAGCAATCCGCTGGTCCGCCGCGTCGTGAGCCGCATGCTTGAGCGCAGCGATTACTTCATCCTGACCCTCGGCCCTGAACAGCAGGTGTGCGCGTTTCGCGCCGATATCGGTCCGCGCGACCTGGGTGGCTTGCGGCAAAACATCTCTCGGATCAACGCTTCCACGACGACGCCTGCGCAGTATCGCGAGACCTTGGCGCAGTTTCGCGCGCGGCCGAGCCCGCCCGGCCGATTGCTCAACTGGGTCTGCCGTGACCAGGCCGCCGCGCTGGATCTCACGACCGATCGGCTGGAGTTGGCGCCAGCGCCAGCGCGCGGCACCAGACCGCCCGCCGACGCGGAGCCGCACTTGCTAGCCGAAGCGTTGGATGCCCGCATCAAGGCACTGACGCAGGGAGGTCTCACTGATATCGAGCTGTTCGTCGCGATGGCCGACCACTTGCCGCTGTTCAAACAGCTCATGGACCGGACCGACCCGGACGAACTGTCCGCCCTGTGCGCCACCTATCCCGGGCTGTATCGTATCGCCAAGGTACTGGAGCAGATCGCCGCCGGCATCGCCGCGGGTGACATCAGGGTACCTGGCTGAAGGGTCAACATTGGCGCGGTGCCGGACACTCGCCTATCGCCCTTCCCGGTCGTTGCGGTGTGACACCGGGACCCGAACGCGGGGCGGTCGTTGCACGCCAGACTGCGGTCCATTGCGCCAGCGTGACGAGATCGGCACCATGCCCGGCAGTGCCGGCCGGTACCCTCTCCTCCCCTTCCAATCTAATCCACCGCAGTACTTACCGACTCGGTGGACACCCGACGCGCCCGGCGCTTCGTTGTGACGCGGACGAGTTGCGGTGGCTCCGACCGTGGCGGTGGTGGGAAAGCCGGTACGGGCACGTGCGGATCGGCGCCCGCGGACGTTACCGATGCGGGACTGCCGCGATGCGTAAACCTACATTCAGAACAGGCTTTCAATGGGTGCTTGAGTGCACCGCAAGCCGGACACACGGTGGATGGCATGTTGACCACAACAGACTGATGAGTGAAGTGAACGAAGAACCTCCGTGTCACGTGCGATCGTTGTCCGGGAGCGAATGCTCCAGGCGTGCAGACGACGAAAACCACGGGGTTCGCGCCGTCATGCTGAAAGACAGGTCCGCGACCGCGGCGAGGGTCTCGACACCCGACGGGGTCTGAAGCGCTGCACACCGGACATCCAGCGCTCGGTCGACCGGGGTCATGCTGGACCACGCCGTGCGCTCACGTTCGGTGACCACCGTCCCGGGGGCCGGAACCGATCGTCCATGGAGGACCACGGCGAATCCGTTCTAGCCTGCCGTCGCTGGCCGTCCTCGCGGACGGCGGCGGGC